>CAZSNH010000016.1:0-15666 GCA_964607855.1 uncultured Hyphomicrobium sp.
ATCTCAAGCCGGATTATCAACTGGGCGAGGTGTTCGAGCTGTGACGAATGACTCACTGGCTCGGAGTTACTTGAAGAAGGCCTCCGACCGGCTGGTGATTTTGGACGTGCTGCTCCAAAAGGGCGGATATTCAGATGTGGTGCGAGAGGCCCAGGAGCTGGTGGAGCTGGCGCTAAAAGGCATGCTGAGAGCGATCGGTATCGAACCGCCAAAGCTGCACGATGTCGGTGGGCTGCTGATTGAGCATCGTTCGCGTTTTTCGCAGGTTGTGCAAGGACGACTGGAAGAGCTGGCGAAGATCTCGAAGCGGCTGCGTAAGGAACGAGAGTTGGCGTTCTACGGGGACGTGGATTTCATTCCGACCGAAGAGTACTCGATTGACGATGCGCGCAGGGCTCAGCAGGACGCCGAGACTGTGCTTCGAGCGGCCAGGCAGGTCATTGAGTCGGGATCCTGAGTCTTCAGGCTTCTGTGGGTTCATTCGCCAGGGCAGCCTTTTCCAGACGTTTCACTCTACCTGAAGCGGCATGAATGGTTGAGACCAAAGCATACGAAGCACGTCGGTTAAGTTGAGTCCCGCTGATTATCCCATGCCGTATCAAGAGAAAGTCTCTACTGCGACCGTAGGAAAGATGAGGGAGCATGTGCCTGGGGCTCCGCTTTCCCCGAGGAAGACTGCGATCCGTGACCTGGCCGACCGGTTGGCACCAGAACGGGACGACTGGATCGCGCGGAACGCGTATTACTACCAGGAAGACTACGACTACATGCGGTTCCTTGTGCCCGAAGGACTTCGCGTACTGGATTTAGGCTGCGGGACTGGAGCGCTTCTTGGGGCACTGAAGCCGTCGCGGGGGGTCGGCGTGGATCTGAGCGAGAAGATGATTGGGATCGCTCGGGCACGCTATCCGTGGCTGGATTTCAGAGTCGGAGATGTAGAAGACGAGAAGGTGATCGAAAGCTTAGAAGGGCCGTTTGATGTCATTGTTCTGTCTGATACGATCGGTTCCCTGGAAGACTGCGAGGCGACGCTCGCGAGCCTACACCGGTTGTGCACCAAGGATACGCGAGTGATCATCGCGTACTACTCCCGCATGTGGAGCCCGATTCTGACTGTGGCGAGCGTCCTTGGACTGCAGATGCCACAGCTCCCACAGAATTGGTTAGCGACGGAGGACATCCGGCATCTGCTCGCTCTTGCTGACTTTGAAGTCATTAAACGCGAGTGGCGTCAGTTGCTGCCTCGCCGTCTGTTGGGACTGGGCCCATTGATCAATCGATACCTCGCGCCTATAGCCGTCGTTCGGCGGGCCTGCTTGAGAAATTATGTGGTCGCGAGATCACTCCACACCGTCGGTGGCGACCCGAAATCGGCCACGGTTGTCGTTCCATGCCGGAATGAGAAGGGAAACGTCGAGGCGGCTGTCAGACGGTTGCCGAGATTTTGTGACGATCTGGAGATCATCTTTGTCGAAGGGCACAGCAAAGACGGAACCCTTGAGGAGATTCATCGAGTTAAAGCGGCCTATCCTCACCTCGACATCAAGGTTCTGGTCCAGGACGGTACAGGCAAGGGCGATGCGGTGCGTAAAGCGTTCGCCCATGCCCGAGGAGATGTCCTCATGATCCTGGACGCGGATCTCACGGTTCCTCCTGAGTCGCTACCGAGGTTCTATCACGCGTTGGCGTCGGGCAAAGGGGAATTCATCAACGGATCACGCTTGGTTTATCCGATCGAAAAGGATGCCATGCGGTTTCTGAACTTGCTTGCCAACCAGACATTTTCCTGGTTGTTTACGTGGCTGCTCAATCAGCGATTCACCGACACTCTCTGCGGAACCAAGGTCCTAAGCAAGCATCATTACCGACAGATAGAGATCAACCGCAAGTATTTCGGAGACTTCGATCCATTCGGCGATTTCGATCTTATTTTCGGGGCGGCCAAGCTCAACCTGAAGATTCTCGAGATACCGATCAGATATTCCAGTCGCACCTACGGTCGATCACAGATTTCACGATTCCGTCATGGGTGGCTGTTGCTGCGGATGGTGGTCTTCGCCTTTCGCAAGCTCAAGGCGTTCTGATGTGTCAGGAAATTCTTCGTGGGCGACAAGAACTGTGGAAGCAAAAGCCTGTTTTGCGCGCCATCTATGAAGATTTCTATCACCGTGTCATCGCTGCGTGTCGGCCTGGTCGATCGCTGGAAATCGGAGGCGGCTCCGGGAACTTGAAGGAATATTTCAGCGACGTCGTATCGACTGACCTTGTGCCGTCTCCTTGGCTAGATGCCGCGGCCGACGCAGAGGCGTTGCCTTTTTTGGGGGGAAGCTTTGTAAACTTGGTTGCAGTCGATGTGCTCCACCATCTTGAGCACCCGCTCAAATTCTTAGCTGAAGCGGAACGAGTGCTCAAACCAGGTGGACGATTGATTCTGCTGGAACCGGCGATCACCCCCGTGAGTTGGGTTGTCTATAGGTTGTTCCATCCGGCACCGGTCAAGATGGCAGTCGATCCCCTTGCGGATGGGCCATCGTCAGCTTTCCGCAAGCCTTTCGATGCCAATCAAGCCATTCCGACGCTGTTATTCGGAACATATCGGGCTCGATTGCAGCAGATGTTCCCAGCTCTCCGTCTCATTCATTTTGAGCGTCTTAGCTTCCTTGCGTATCCGCTTTCAGGCGGCTTTCGGGATTGGTGTCTCATTCCTATGACCGGCGTGCGCGCCTTGTTGAAGGTTGAGCGACACCTCGCCCGATTCATCGGTTGGCTGGCGGCGTTTCGTCTCTTCGTCGTGATCGAGAAAACAGGGGAATTCCCGGCTGCTGCCTAATCAATCATGAAAAGTCCACTCGTCAAGGCCTTCGTGCAAGCACGTATGTCGTCAACGCGATATCCCGGCAAGGTCCTCGCTCCGTTCCGCGGCGTGCCCCTCATTCGTCATGTGGTCAGAGCGATCGAGCAGGTCCTCCCGTTGGCCGATATCGTCGTCGCGACAAGCGTGGAGACATCCGATGAGCCTTTGGCGGAGTATCTGGATTCAGTCGGAGTGCAAGTCTACCGCGGCTCGCTTGATGATGTCGTTGATCGGTTCGTGATGTGTCTGCGCGCTCATCCCTGCGAGTGGATTCTGCGCATCAACGGGGACAGTCCGGTGATCTTTCCTGAATTGATCAGATTGATGTTGCATTACGTAGAGCATTTCGAGGAGGATCTGGTGACCACCATTTTCCCCCGATCCTTCCCGAAGGGGCAAAACCCCGAATTGATCAAGGCCGGGAGTCTCCAGAAGATTGCGTCGGAGGGGCTGACAGCGGAAGATCGAGAGCATGTCACGAGCTACTTTTATCGTCATCATGCACGTTTCAAAATTTTGAACGTGGAGTCAGGCGATCGGCGTCTGGCCGACCATAGCTTGGCCGTCGATACGATCGAGGATCTGCGGCGCCTGGAGCAATTGTCAGGGGAGGATCTTCGGCGTTTGACTCCGCCGATTCTCGCGGTAGGCGTGAATACGTGACAGGCTCGTCGACTCGCAGCACACAGAGAACCCTAAGAGCATGACAGGCCTACGGCAGATCCCATTCGCGCGTCCTTGGATAACGGATGACGACCGGAAGGCGGTGCTGGAGGTGCTCGCTGGTTACATCTTAACCCACGGGCCGCAATGCAAGGCGTTTGAGGAGGAATTCGCGACCTTCCTCGGTGATGGGGCTCATTCCGTGTCGGTCAGTTCTTGCATGGCGGCTCTCCATCTCTCATACTTACACTTCGGCATCGGTCCCGGCGATGAGGCGATCGTGCCGGCGCAAACCCATTCCGCGACGGCCCACGCGGTGGAGTGGGCCGGAGCGACGCCGGTCTTCGTAGACTGCGAGCCCCAAACCGGCAATGTCACCGCGAGGGCGATTGCCTCTGCGATCACCCCTAGAACGAGGGCGATCTCGGTCGTGCATTTCGCTGGGATACCTTGTGAGATGCCGGCGATCATGGACCTCGCTCGTCGGCATGATGTGAAGGTCATCGAGGACTGTGCCATTGCCTTGGGCGCCCGATATGGAGGGCGCCATGTCGGCTTGTTCGGGGATGCGGGCTGCTTCTCGTTTTACCCTGTCAAGCATATGACCACTGGAGAGGGCGGCATGTTCGTGAGCCGTCACGAGAGTGTTGCCCAGGCCGTGAACAAGTTGCGAGCGTTCGGCGTAGACCGAACCTACAGAGAGCGAGCGGTCCCGGGAATGTATGACGTCCCGAGCCTTGGGCTGAACTATCGCATGAGCGAGATGCAAGCGGCACTGGGTCGTTCGCAGTTGCGGAGAATGCACGAGGTGCTGGGCAGGCGGGCGGCGCAATTCAATCGCTATCGGAAACTGCTCGCCGATGTGCAGGGTATTCGCATGATCGATACTGCGTCGTCCGATGCGCGTGCGAGCCATTATTGCGCCAGCATCGTCTTGGAAGGACCATACGGAGCAAAGCGGGATGACATTATCTCCCGTCTCAATGCGGCCGGCATCGGCACCAGCATCTACTATCCGCAGCCGGTGCCGAGAATGACCTACTACAGGCGAAAGTACGGATTTGTCCCGGGCAGCTTTCCGACGGCTGAACAAATCAGCGATCAGTCCGTGGCGCTGCCGCTCGGGATGCATCTGGACGACAACGACATCGATTTCATCGCGGCCACCTTCAAGAACATCTTGAAGACCATCAATTAGCAAGGAGGGTAGAGGTGATCGAATTGCGCGGACGCAAGATTGCGCTGATCGGCGGCGCCGGATTTATCGGGCACAACCTCGCCCTCACATTGGCGCGGCTCGGCGCGGAAGTGCATGTGGTGGACAGTCTTCAAGTCAATAACCTGGGAGCGTTCTCCAATTCTCACGGCGACCCGGGCAAGGCGCTGTACCTCCACCTCATTAACGAACGGTTGCGGCTCCTGAAGGAAGCGGAGATTCCTCTGCACGTGCTGGACGCGAGGGATTACCAGGTCCTGTCCCGCTGCTTGAGCGAAATGAAGCCCGATACGTTGGTGCATCTCGCGGCGATCGCTCATGCGAATCGGGCGAACAAGGATCCTTACAGCACCTTCGATCACAGCTTCAGGACCTTGGAGAACGCGCTGGACTGCGCCCGCGGGCAGGATCGCCACTTCATCTATTTCTCCTCGTCGATGGTGTACGGCAACTTCGAGGGTGACACCGTGACGGAGGATCGCCACTGCGAGCCGCTCGGCATCTACGGCGCGCTGAAATACGGTGGTGAGAAGCTGGTGATCGCCTACAACCAGGTGTTCGGGCTCTCGTACACCATCGTTCGACCCTCAGCGTTGTATGGAGAGTATTGCGTCAGCCGCCGCGTCGGCCAGGCATTCATCGAAAACGTGCTGCGTGGGCTGCCGCTGAGCGTCAACGGTGATGGCAGCGATGCTCTCGACTTTACCTATGTCCAGGATCTTATTCAGGGACTCGTGCTGTGCATGGTGAAGGAGGAAGCGCGCAATCAAACCTTTAACCTTACGTATGGCAGTTCACGGACGCTTAGACAAATGATCGAGATCGTTCAGGTGCATTTCCCGGGCGTCGAGGTCAAATATCAACCGCGGGATGTTCTGATGCCAGAACGCGGGACTCTCTCCGTTGAGAAGGCCGGGCGACTGCTCGGTTACGCGCCGGCGTATCCGCGGGAGAAGGGATTCGTCAGCTATATCCAGTGGTATAAGGACCTCGCGCGGGAACATCCCAAGTTCTTCACACCAGCACACGTGCACGCCTAGGAATAGCAGGGCATCGCCATTGAGGCTGTTCGGTAAGGATCCCGAGCATGAAGTCGTTATCGTGGCCGAGATCGGGGTCAACCATGAGGGCGATGTCGATGCGGCTGCTGAGTTAATTCGAGCGGCGCATGAGGCGGGCGCCGACGCAGTCAAGCTGCAAAGCTACACGCCTGAGCGTCTTGCCTCGGCCAGCGACCACAACCGACTGCAGCGGGTTCGGCGGTTCTGTCTTGACCGGGATGCGCACTGCCGGCTGGCCGCGTGGGCAACGCGAATCGGGGCCAATCTCTTTTCAGCGGCCATCACGGAGGACTTTATCCCGTTGCTCGCGGAGCTGTTTCCGGTCATCAAGGTTGCGAGCGGGGACGTGAACTTCGAACCGATCGTGCGCGGTGCGGCGGCGACCGGCAAACCGGTCATTATCTCGACGGGCAACAGCACGGTTGAGGAAATCGAGCAGGCGCTCGGCTGGTGTCGAGCGGAGATGGGGGCCGACCTGATGCAAGAGCGAGTGGCGCTGCTTCATTGCGTGTCCGCGTATCCCGTTCCGATCGAACAAGCCAACCTGCTCGGCATTCCGTTTCTGCGGCAGCGCTTCGGTCTTATCACAGGCTACTCCAACCATGTGAAAGACTCGGAGGCCGTGCTGGCCGCGGTGGCGCTCGGAGCGCGTATCATCGAAGTGCATGTGACGGATCGTCGGGAAGGCCGCGAATTCCGCGACCATGCCATCTCGTTTGAGCCGCTCGAACTCGTCGGACTCATCAAGAGTGTGCGGAAGGTGGAAGCGAGCCTGGGGCAGTTTGACAAATCTTTGCAACCGGCAGAGTTGGAGATCCGCACGGCCATGCGGAAAGGTGTCGTCGCGTCCAGGGATCTCCTCGCCGGAAGCGTGCTGTCGAAGGACGACCTCATGTTCGCTCGACCGGCGAGCGAGTTCGCTGCGGCCGAGTTGCCGAAGCTGCTCGGCCGACGCCTGAAGGTTTCACTCCGCCGCGGTGAGGTGATCCCGCGCAACGGAGTCGAGGATGCGTGAGATTGGACGATGAGGGCATTACGCGCGGCGGTTATCGGGTTGGGTGTCGGCGAGAAGCATGCTGAAGCGCTCGCTGCCTGCGCCGATTGTAAATTGGTCGCCGTCTGTGATCAGGATCCGTCGCGGCTCGCGAAAATCGCGGCGAAATTTCCGGGGGTGAAAGCTGTCGAACGCGATACCGAAATTCTCGACGATCCGAGCATCGATCTGGTCTGCATCGCGAGCTACGACGACGCGCACTTCTCGCAGACCATGCGCGCGATCGAGCGGGGGAAGCATGTGTTCGTCGAGAAGCCCTTCGTGCTGCATGAGCAGGAAGCGGGTGCCGTGCGGGAGCAGTTGCAAAAGCATAAGACCGTACGACTGTCGTCCAATCTCATCCTGCGCCGCTCACCCCGGTTTCTGGAGCTGCGACAACGCATCAAGAGCGGAGAGCTGGGACGGCTCTACCATCTGGAAGCGGACTATAACTACGGTCGGATCGAAAAGATCACAGAGGGCTGGCGCGGACGGCTTGAATTCTATTCGGCCGTCCACGGAGGCGGCGTCCACGTGGCGGACCTGTTGATGTGGTTGTCGCAGGACCGAATCGTTGAGGTGACCGCGGTCGGCAACGCGATCGCGACGGCGGAGTCCGGCTTCAGGAACTTCGACAACGTCGTGGCCGTGTTGCGTTTCGCAAGCGGTGCGGTGGGGAAATTAGGGGTCAATTTCGGTTGTGTCTTCCCCCACTTTCATCCTGTCGCTCTCTACGGAACGAAAGGGACCTTCATCAACGGCATTCCAGATGGCTGGCTTTATAACTCACGAGATCCCCAGGTGCCGCCGGCTCGCATCGATGCCCCATACCCGGGCGTGCACAAGGGCGAGTTGATCGCCAGCTTCCTCGATTTTATCCTTGGTCGCGGAGTGCCGGATGTCAGCGAGGAGGATGTGTTTGCGAGCATGTCCGTCTGTTTCGCGATCGAGCGCAGCGTCCATTCGGGGACGACGGTCAAGGTTGAATATGTCTAGCCCCGTCTCAGAGACGACAAACCCCGTGTCCGTCGGCGGGCTGTCGATTGCTCGCGATCCCTGGCTCACGGCGATCATGTTGCGTGACGTGCGTCGAGTCAGCGGAGCGGTTGAAAATGGAGCTGAAAGCGAGGCTGAGCAGGCTGTGTCCGATCTCACCAGGCGCCCCGGATTCTCCTATGCCAGAGTGCCTACCCATGACCTCGGGACGAGCCGCCTGCTTGAGCGCTGCGGGTTCTACGTTGTGGACACAGGGATTACGCTCGAGACTCGTGGGCTGCCGGAGCGACGAGGAGGGGAGGGGAACGTACGGCTAGCGCGGGCGGAGGACCAATCCGCGGTCGAGGCCATCGCGCGTCATAGCATCGTGTACTCGCGATTCCACTTAGATCCGGAAATCCCGAGGAGTCTGGCCCAGGAGATTAAAGCGCAATGGGCCGGCAATTACTTTCGAGGACAACGAGGCGACTCCATGGTCGTCGCCGAGCGGGAAGGCGAGGTGGCCGGGTTTCTTCAACTGATTCATGCCGCCGGAGGGGTGCTCGTCATCGATCTCATTGCGGTGGCGGAGGCACATCGCCGGCATGGCTTGGCCCGGCAGATGATCGGCTTTGCGGTTTCCGCTGAGCAACCGCACACGGTTCGCGCGGTGACCCAGAGCACGAACATCGGCTCGCTCGCGTTGTATCAGGGGCTGGGCTTTTGCATCGTTGCGACGAACTATGTCTTTCATCATCACGGTCGCGCAGAGTAACGGCTTCGACCATGCCAACGAGCTGAACGCGATGATCGGTTGCTGTCCACACGAGGAACGCTAAGATGTGCGGCATCGCCGGGTTCTTCGGCATGCGCTACGTCCCGGATGAGGCAGTCCAGTCATGCCTGAAGCTGATGGGGCGCCGCGGGCCGGATGCCTCTGGTGTGCGGCGCTTCACGGGTCCCTCCGGCCGCCAGGCGCTGCTGCTGCACAGCCGGTTGTCGATTATCGACCTGGACCCACGCGCCAATCAGCCTTTCAACGTCGGCCGGCGGTGGATAATCCTCAACGGCGAGCTCTACAACTATGTGGAGCTGAGCGAACGGCTCTGCGGGGACGGCATAAAGTTCCGCACTCGATCGGATACCGAAGTTTTCTTGGCCGCGATCGATCGCGACGGTTGGGGCAGCCTCGATGAGGCCGAGGGCATGTGGGCGCTGGCCGTCTACGATGAAGCGGAGGGCAGCCTGACGCTCTCGCGCGATCGGTTCGGCGAAAAGCCGCTCTATCTTGTGCGCACTGCGGAAGGGATCTATTTTGCCTCCGAGCCCAAATTCTTGTTCGAGCTCATGGGCCGCCGGCTACCGGTGAACCGCGAGCACCTCCGCCGCTACCTGGTCAACGGGTACAAGTCCATTTACAAAACGAAGGCCGGATTTCTCGAGGGGCTGGAAGAAGTGGAACCGGCCGTCCTGCTTCGGGTGGATGCCAACGGAAAGGAAACTGAGGCGCGCTATTGGGCGCCGGCGTATCGCCCCCGCGAGCATATGAGCTATGACGAAGCCGTCTCAGGGGTGCGAGAACGGTTGATTCAATCCCTTCGGTTGCGGTTGCGCAGCGATGTGCCGCTGGCATTCCTCGTGAGCGGTGGAGTGGACTCCAACGCGCTCGTCAGCCTCGCCAAGCGCGTGTGCGAGTATGACGTCCATGGCTTCACAATCATGAACCAGGACCAACGCTACGACGAGCGCGAAGTCGTCGAGCAGTCGGTCCGCGAGCTGGGCATCCGCCATACGCCCATCCCGATTTCGTCGGAACAATTCTTGGAACGGTTGCGTGAGTTGGTGCGGTATCATGACGCGCCGGTGTTCACCATCACGTATTACGTGCACTGGCTCCTGATGAAGGAGGTCCATGCGCACGGCTACAAGATTTCCATCAGCGGGACCGGGGCCGATGAGCTTCTGACCGGCTACTACGATCATCATCTCATGCATCTGGCCGAGATCAAGGACAAGCCGGCATTTGAGGACACGCTCTCCTCCTGGCGTCGTCACGTGCAGCCGGTCGTCCGCAACCCGTACTTGAGCAATCCGCGGCTGTTCATCGACGATCCCAACTTCCGAGACCATGTCTTCCTGAACAACGAAGGCTTTGCGGCTTATCTGGTGCAGCCGTTTCAGGAGCCGTTTGCCGAAGAGTTCTATACCGCCTCACTCTTGCGTAACCGCATGTTGAACGAGATGTTTCATGAGGCGGTGCGTGTCATCCTGCACGAGGATGATCTCAATGCCATGTACTTCTCGATCGAGAATCGGTCGCCGTTCCTCGACCGACGGCTCTTTGAATTCTGCTACTCCATACCGACCGAGTATCTTATCAGGGACGGCTATAACAAAGTGGTGTTGCGCGATGCGGTCCGGGGCATCGCGCCCGAGTGCGTGCTGGACGAGCGCAAGAAGGTGGGGTTCAATGCGCCGGTATTGTCCTTCTTGGATACGGCCGACCCTGCGGTCTATGACGAGTTGATGAAAGACAGTCCTGTGTTCGAAGTCATCAGGCGTGAGAAGATCAAGGAACTCTTGGGGAAGCGGGATCTCCCCAACAGCGAAAGCAAGTTCCTCTTTTATTTTGTCAACGCCAAGGTGTTCCTGGAGGAATTCGCGGCGTGAACCCCAGCGCCTCCTCGGTTGAGGCCGACAGGCTCCGTTCGCAAAAGGGTGGCATGCGATACTGCCGGCGTTGCGTCTTGCCCGATACGAGGCCGAATCTGGTCCTGAATGGGGATGGAATCTGCAATGCCTGCATCTCGCATGGGACCAAGCCGGAGGTCGATTGGACTGCTCGCGAGCGCGCCTTCCGGACGTTAGTGGAGCGGGTGAAAGGACGAGCCAACGGCTACGACTGCCTGATTCCCGTCAGCGGTGGCAAAGACAGCACCTGGCAGGTCGTCAAATGTCTGGACTACGGGCTCACTCCGCTTGCGGTGACTTGGAAGACGCCGGCGCGTACCGCGATCGGGCAATGCAATCTGGACAACCTCGTGTCACTCGGCGTCGACCACCTCGACTATCAAATCTATCCGAAGGTCGAGAGTCGATTCATGCTCAAGGCCTTGGAGCGTTTCGGCAGCACTGCGATTCCCATGCACCTTGCCCTTTTCAACATTCCGCTGAAGGTGGCGGCGAACTTTGACATCCCCCTGATTGCCTGGGGAGAAAACTCCGCGTTCGAGTATGGCAGCGCGGACGAGGCGCATATGGGCTTCAGGCTGAGCAAGGCCTGGTACCAGACTTACGGTGTGACGCACGGCACTACCGCCGCCGACTGGGTGGGGTCCGACTTTACCGCGAAGGAGCTGTCGGCCTACTTTGGGCCCGACCCGGACGAACTGGAGGCGCGCGGCGTACACGCCGTCTTTCTCGGCTATTACTTTCCCTGGGATCCGCAGACCAGTCTTGAGGTGGCTCGTGCCCATGGTTTCAGATCGGACCCGCAGGGACCGCGTACGGGCTATTACGACTATGCCGATATCGATGATGACTTCATCTCGATCCACCACTGGCTGAAATGGTACAAGTTCGGCTTTACGCGGATCTTCGACAACCTTTCGCTGGAGATTCGCAACGGGCGCATGACGCGCGAACAAGCCGTCGAGATCATCCGGCAGGCGGGTGACCAAACGCCGCACAAGGATATCGAAAAGTTCTGCAGCTTCGTGGGGATCATGAAAGAACGCTTCTTCGAGATCTGCGAACGATTTCGGAACCCCAAAATCTGGACCCGCCGCGACGGCCGGTGGCTGATTGACAACTTTATCGTCCCCGATTGGAGGTGGACATGAAGTGGACGCCTCTCGATCCGCCTCGCGTGTTCGAGACCGGACGCGGTGAGCCCATACGCATGAAAGACTGCGGGCGGGTCACGCTCGAATCAAACGAGCAAGTGACGTTCGTGACGGAGTCTGGCGCTGAATACGATGTCGCGCGCAAGAGCTGGGGCTTTTACGCGACGCCGTCGCTCAACGGGCGCCTGCTCAATTTCGGCCTCCGAGCCGCGCTCGTGCGTAGCCACGTTGGCAAGTACTACCTGTTCTTGGTTGAGCGGGGCCGAGAGACCGAGCTTCAGTCTTACCTTGATCTCGAGCAAAACCGGGTCGTGCGCTGGCTGGACAACGATGACGATCTGCGCGCAGTTGAAGCGAATAAGACGGTGGTCCGCACGCCGCTGCCGCTCGAGTGTCCCTGCGGCGGGAACCGGTTCGTCACGGCCCATATGTATTTCGCCCCTCCGGCCGGCGAGGTCCGTTTCGCCCACGTCGGCAACGAGTACCGACGCGAAATCTTCCGGTGCAGTCTGTGCGGCCACTTCATATCGGTCCACACGATGGAGAACGCCTCGTTTTACGGCGGAGCGTATGTCGATTCGACGTACGGGGACGAGATCGGCATGCGGCGCGCCTTCGAACGTATCGTTTCCCTGCCGCCGGAGAAATCGGACAACCACGGTCGCGTACGCCGCCTCCTCGCCTTCGCCGAAACCCACTTCGGGCCTGGTCCGGGCACGGTGCTCGACGTGGGCTCGGGGCTGTGCGTGTTCTTGCATGCCATGAAGCGCGCGGGCTGGACCTGTACCGCGCTCGATCCTGACCCAAGGGCGGCCAAACATGCGCGCGAGGTAGTCGGCGTCGAGGCCATCACGGCTGACTGGTTCGAGGCGCCTGGCCTTGACCGCTACGACGTGATTACCTTCAATAAGGTACTCGAACACGTGAAGGAACCCGCGGTCATGTTACGGAAGGCGGCAGCACACCTCGCCCCGGGCGGCTTCATCTATATCGAGCTGCCGGATGGAGAGGCCGCCGCGCCTCCGCACGGAGAGGGCTTCGGCAGAGAAGAATTCTTCATCGAGCATTGGCACATCTTCAGCCTTGCCTCGGTTTCACTTCTGGCGGGGCGCGGCGGCTTCCATGCCATCGCTATCGAGCGCCTGCGCGAGCCGAGCACGAAATACACGATACGAGCGTTCCTTGTCCCTCGCGGCGCGAGCACCGATTTGTCCCCCGAACTTTCTCGACATCGGTCCTCTGCATGAATTTCAGCCTGGGGGATTGGAAAGCATGGTTGTTTGGGATGGTTGTGGCGGCGTACGCCGTCTTGCTGCCGTTGGACGCCGAATTCAGCCCGATCGGTGATCATCTATTTCTCACCACACTTCTCGCGAACCGGAAGATGGATTTCTATATTGAACCCTCCATCGGGCGATTCGTACCCTTGCTCGGGCAGGAGTACAACCTCATAGCGTTGCTCTCGGCGTCGCCGACCGCGTTCTATGTCTATAACATGATTCAGTTCCTGGTCGTTGTGTTCGGACTTCTGAAGGTCATGGAATTGTGCCTCGGCGTCGCTTACCCCAGATATCTCGGCTATGCAGTGGTGCTGGTCATAGCGTTTTCTCCTGGTTTTGTGACGTCCTGGTTCATGCTTCTTGAACCGGAACACGATGCATTCGTCTTCTTTCTCCTCTTCTTGATCTTGTACCTCCTTTATCAGAAGGAACAAAAGCTGAGCTACTTGATAGGCGGGCTTCTGGCGGCGAATATCGCGCTCTATTACAAGGAGCCGGGTTTTGTGATGCTCGGCGCGTTCGCATTTTTTCATCTTGCGTTCGGATGGCATGTGCTTAATGTCAAGCAGAAGGTATTTGATGCGTTCCTGATGGCGTCATCGATATTTTTCATCGGGCTCTATTATGTCGTTGTCTTTGTGAAGAGAGGTCCGATTCTCTATGGAGATTCGCCTCATCATCCGCTCGTTCTGTTCTTGAGAAATGTTGAAGGGTACTTCTTGTCGGATCCTTTCATCATGGTCCTCCTGTTCGGCTTGGTGATCTATAGGGCGTGCGAGGTGGTAACGAGACAGAGCGGGCTGGAACCTGTGTATGATTCAGCCTTACTGGCTGCGATGCTCTATGTCTTGACATTTCTGAAGCTGAACTTGGGAGGCAACCATTACCTGCTGCCGTCATATGTCTTTGCGACTCTAGGGCTGGTCCACTTTCTTGTGAAGGCACAGTATGTGAAAAAACCGGTCTTTAAGGCCGCGCTGGCTCTATCGCTGCTTCTTTACGTCACCAGTGCTCTCCCTCTGGGGATTCATCTCATCTCTTTTTACAAAGTGGTTCCCATCAATTACAACCGCGCGGTGGAGTTCTTAACGCAGTACATCAAGCAGAATGAGCGCAGGGTTGCCATTTATGTCGATGGGGTCAGTAGAGGTAGTGGGCTGGAGATCTACCGTAGCCTCGAAATGTATCTCCTGGCTAAGGGGTTGAACACGCGACAATTCGACTTGAGGTCGGATATTCCAAGCGACAATTCTCTCCTCTTCTCGAAAGGCGATCCCACAAGCCCGTTTTCCGTTTATCGTGATCCAGGCCCGACTCAGATCAACTCCGGAGATTTGCTGCTCATCACTCCGTACACGTACAAGCCCGTTGACCAGAAATATGTGAACAGCTTGAGGGAGAACTATGAGCTTCTTTACCATGCAGGCTCGTTTGTGGGAATACCGCGGGTGAATCTCAAATCTCTCGTCAAGTACGGCGTCATGCGGTTGCGTGCTCTATCGCCTTCGGTCCACGATGTCGTACAATCGGCTAATTTCTTTGCCTGGCCGGATTACTATGTGTTTCGGAGGAAAGGGTTGAGCTCGGTATGACGAAGGTCCGACTAACGGCAAAGCAAGCGATCGTGAAATGTGAGAGGGGACGTGCAAATCAAGAATCGAGTGTATGCCCTCCACGCAAGGGGGCCAAAGAGGTTGCCGATGGCGCTGGCTGCTGATCCCAAACGACTCTGGGAAGATTCGTTCGATGAGCAAATCGCGCGCGGCGCCTACAATGCTGCGCCTGTCGAGGCGCTGGTCCGCAATGTCGCCTATTATCTACGCGCGAGGCATGACGCAGCCTCGATGCGGGGACTCCACGCCCTCGAGCTGGGCTGTGGCGCCGGCCCAAACCTGGTGTGGTTGGCCCAGAAGGGGCTGCGGGTGAGCGGGGTTGACATCGCGTCGAATGCGCTCCGCCTCGCGCGGGAGAACCTCGAGCGGTCCGGTTACGCGGATCGGATCGGCGAGCTGATCGAGGGCTCTGCGGACAAGACGCCGTTCCCCGATAACTCGTTCGACGTGGTAATCGAATCCTGCGTCTTTCAGCACCTCGAGCGTTCGGTTCGCCTAGGAGCTTTCGCCGAAGTTCGGCGTGTGTTGAAGAAGGGTGGTCTCTTCGTCGGGAATATGCTCAGTACGGGCCATACCACGTTCCAGCAGAAAAAGGCCGAGCAGCTCAAGGACGATCCGGGCTCGCTGTATCTCGCAGATGGCGCGTCCAAGATCTATCTGACCAACATCGGCCTCGCGCATTTCTTCTCGCGAGAGGAGTTCGACGACCTGCTGGCGGGGTTCGCCGTCGTCGATCCTCTGCTTGACACCTACTATCTCCCGCAAGAAGAAGCGAAACGCCGCGGCTATGACGAGTACCTGCAAAGCATGTGGACCGTGTATGCCATCAAGTAGAGGAGGGGCGATGACGGCAGAGCCTACTTATAAGGACTACGTTGGCGATGAGGCGCACATGCGTAAGTACGCCGAGTACCAGAAAAAGTACGCGGCCAATATGCGTGAGAGCGACAAGGTGCTTGTCACGCTCCTCCGGACGCTCATGCCCCCAGGGGGGGGGCACCAAGGCTCATCGATCTCGGCTGCTCGACCGGGAACCTGTGTCTCCACCTCAAAAGCCTTTTGCCGGAGCTGTCGCTCGAGGGTGGCGATCTTGCCAGCGAAGTCATCGCCGCGAACAAAGACAATC
>CAZSNH010000017.1:0-10463 GCA_964607855.1 uncultured Hyphomicrobium sp.
AGTATCGACAAGACTGGAACCGTCAAGATTATTGCGCATCGCGCCGAGATGGGTACCGGCATTCGCACCAGCCTGCCGATGGTGGTCGCCGACGAAATGGAAGCTGACTGGTCGCGCGTCGTCATCGAGCAATCGCCCGGCGACGAAGTAAAATACGGCAACCAGGACACCGACGGCTCGCGCAGCATGCGCCATTTCATCCAGGCCATGCGGACCTGCGGAGCCTCCATGCGTCAGATGCTGGAAACGGCCGCCGCTGCGAAGTGGGGCGTCGATGCCAAGATGTGCCGCGCAAAGAATCACGAGGTGCACCTTCTCGACAAGAACAACAAGGAGACCGGCAAGAAGCTCGGCTACGGCGAGCTTGCTGAGGCGGCGATGGCACTTCCCGTGCCGGCGCAGGAGACCTTGCTCTACAAGGAGCCCAGTGAATTCACTTTGATGGGCAAGGGAACCGTAAAGATTGCCGACCTGCACGACATCACGACCGGCAAGGCAGTTTATGGCGCCGACGTGCGCGTTCCGGGCATGAAATACGCCATGATGGCCCGTCCGCCCGTACTCGGCAGCAAGGTCGCCAAGTTCGATGCGACGGCTGCTCTCAAGGTGCCGGGCGTCGAGCAGGTGTTCGAGCTCGAAGGCGTGCACACGAACCCACGCGCCTTCGGCCATCTCGGTGGTGTCGTGGTCGTCGCCAATTCGACCTATGCCGCGATGAACGGCAAAGCCGCCCTCGTCATCGAGTGGACCGACAGTCCGAACTCCAAGTACACGACGTCCGAGTACAAAAATGATCTCATCGCGACCGCGTCCCAGCCGGGCAAGGTCATCCGAAAGCAGGGCGACCCGGATGCCGCCTTCGCAAATGCCAAACAGGTTTTCTCTGCCGACTACTACAGCGATCACTTGAGCCAGGCTTCCATGGAGCCGCTCGTTGCGATTGCGGATGTGAAGGCGGACAAGGCTGATGTCTGGGCACCGATTCAGAGCCCAGGCGGGGCAAAGAACGACATCGCAAAGGTACTCGGCCTCAAGCCCGAGGATGTGACCGTTCACATGACGCTTCTGGGTGGCGGTTTCGGCCGCAAATCCAAGTGGGACTACATGACGGAAGCAGCCCTCGTCTCGAAGAAGATTGGGGCTCCTGTGCTGCTCCAGTGGTCGCGCGAAGACGACATGCAGAATGGGTTCTACCATACGGTGTCGAACGAGCGCATCGAGATGGCGATCGACGATAAAGGCAAGGTAATCGGATACCGCCACCGCTCGGTCGCGCCGTCGATCATCTCGACCTTTAAGGAGGACGACGGCTATCAGTTCTTCATCGAGCACGGCATGAATCTTGTGAATGTGCCCTTCGAGGTGCCGAACATCTCCTGCGAGAATGGCAAGGCGATGGCCCACACCCGTATCGGCTGGTTCCGTTCCGTTTCGAACATCCCGCGTCTCTTTGCCGTTCAGTCGGCGGTGAGCGAAGTCGCCCATATGCTCAAGAAGGATCCAAAGGATTTCCTCCTCGAGCTTATCGGGTCAGATCGCATCATCGATCCCAAGGCGAACGGGTTCCCGGAGGACTTCTGGCACTACGGCGATCCTGTTGAGACCTTCCCGATGAGTACGGCACGGCTGAAGAAGGTCATCAACGTCGCAGCTGACGCGGCGGGCTGGGGCAAGAAACTCCCAGAGAGACACGGCCTCGGCATTGCCGCCCATCTCGCGTGGCACACTTATGTGTGTACGATTGTGCATGCGGCGATCGACGACGACGGCACGATCCGCGTTCCCGAAGTCTGGACCGCACTTGATTGCGGTTTCGCGGTCAATCCAGAGCGTGTTCGGGCACAGATTGAAGGTGCGGCGGTGATGGGCATGTCGCTCGCGCTTCAAAGCGGTATCACCTACAAGAACGGCGCCGTCGAGCAGACGAACTTCACCGACTACCCCGTCTGCCGCATGTCGAACTTCCCCAGGAAGACGAATGTCATCATCGTGGATGGACCACCGGGTTCGAGACCTTCGGGCGTCGGCGAACCGGGCTTGCCACCGTTCGCACCCGCTCTTGCCAACGCCATTTTTGCGGCTTCCGGCAAGAGGCTGCGCTCGATGCCCATGGGTGACAAGATCGCCTGAGGCTGGCAATATTGAGCCAAGGATCGCGCGGGGCCTTCTGGTCTCGCGCGATTTTCCTGATCAAGGATGGCGCATATGGATGCCTGCGCAAAAGCCGCGCTGCTCGAGAAGCCGACGCACGATCCGATCGAGGCGGCCCGAAGGTGGCTCGATACCTTCGACCGTGTCGCCATGGCAACCGTGGTCGGCACTTGGGGTTCGTCTCCGGTCCCGGTTGGCGGTCATCTCGTGGTGGCGCCTGATGAGTGCTTCGAAGGCTCCGTGTCAGGCGGGTGTGTCGAAGCCGAGGTGATCTACACAGCAGGCGAAGTCATCAAGAGTGGAAAGCCGAAACTGCTCGATTTCGGGGTAACGAACGAAACGGCCTGGCGGGCGGGGCTGCCCTGCGGAGGGCGCATCGAAGTTTTCGTCGAGCCTCTGGAAGGGTCGAGCGATGCGGCATTCCTTGACGAATTGCTCACGGCGCGCCGGGAGCGCAAGCCACTTGTGGTCAGGAAGTCGTTACAAGACGGCACGCGCGAGGTGTTCAGCAATCGCGCAACGATGCCGCTCGAAGCACGCGAATGCCTGGATAGTGCCGGCGTTCGCGTCGTCGAGGGGCCAGAGGGCCGCTTCTTTTTCCAGTCCCTTGCGCTTACGACCCACGTCATCATCATCGGGGCCACTCACATCGGACAGGTTCTCTCGGACCTGGCTTTGCGGATCGGCTGGAAGGTGACCGTCGTCGATCCGCGAGGGGCCTTCTCGACCGAAAGCCGGTTCGGATCGGTCGCGCGACACATTGGCTGGCCGGCCGAGGCGCTATCGGAAATCGGTCTCGACTATCGCACAGCCGTTGTCGGCCTGACTCACGTCGGCCAGATCGACGACGAAGGCCTCATTCTGGCGCTGCGTTCTGAGTGCTTCTATGTCGGCGCTCTGGGCTCACGGCGCACCCACGAGAAACGCGTCGAGCGCCTCAGGGCCAAGGGTGTGACGGACGAGGAGATTGCCCGCATTCATGCCCCCGTGGGGCTTGCCATCGGTGCCAAGGGACCCGAGGACATCGCCGTTTCGATCCTGGCTGAGATCGTCAAGGAACAACGGAGGGTCTGAGGCGATGCGGCTCGCCGCGGTTGTGTTGGCCG
This sequence comes from uncultured Hyphomicrobium sp., assembly GCA_964607855.1. Taxonomy (GTDB): domain Bacteria; phylum Pseudomonadota; class Alphaproteobacteria; order Rhizobiales; family Hyphomicrobiaceae; genus CAZSNH01. Next base: position 3,258 of record CAZSNH010000017.1, read on the forward strand.
CCGGCGAATCCCGCCGGTTCGGACCAACTTCGAAGCTTCTCGCAGACGTACGAGGCGAGGCTCTCATCCGCCGCGTCGTTCGAACGGTACTCGTGGCCGCCACGGGGTCCGTGATCGTGGTTACGGGGCGCGAACGGGAAGCCTGCGAGCAGCAGCTTTCCGATCTTCCCGTCCGGTTTGTTCACAACGAGTCCTGGGCTGAGGGCATGGGAGGCTCGGTGGCGGCGGGCGTACGCGAGATCGCCGCTGGCGATGCAAGTGGGGCTTTGATTATCCCGGGCGACATGCCCCTTCTCAGCCCTGCGCTCCTCGTCGAGATCTCGCAGACCTTCGAGGCCTCCGGAGGCGAGAGCATTGTTTTTCCGGTGACGCCAGATGGGGAGCAGCGCAACCCCGTGCTCTGGCCGCGACGGCTGTTTCCGATACTGTCAAAATTGTCGGGCCCGCAGGGCGCCAAGAAGATCCTCGAAGGCCGCGAGGGCGAAATCCAGAGGGTGCCCGTCGCCGACAGGAATGTCTTTCTCGATATCGACACGCAGGCCGACCTGGCAGCTCTTGCGGCATTGATCGACGATACAAGGTCCTGACGCCAAGATGCACCAAGCCCCATCGATGTGCCTCTAACTCGCATAACGGTCATCGCAGTTGCAGCCCTGCGTTGATGCCCATGCATACCTTCGGCTCGCCGCAGATCGCTTCTTCCGGGATTTCCGAACATGATCAGCGTGACAGCCCGCGATGTAGTACCCTGGTATTACATGGCGGGCATTGTTAATGCGCCGTGGGCCCTCATTTGCCGGATTGCGATTGCACTCCGGACGCTCCAAATAAGATATGTGACGTGAAACGCAGGCGTACCCTTGCGCGAAGGATGACAGACATGGCGAAACACACTTCGGCGGCTGCAGCGAGTGAGACCGCCCAGGGCCATTCCGAAATGCGCGAGTGGAGCGAGGCCATTTCTTCGGTCATCGCATTCGAAGGCACAGAGCGCGCGGACGAAATTCTTTCCGAGACGGTTGCGACCGCGCGCCGTTATGGTGCGCGGCTGCCGTTCGCCGCCAACACGGCCTACATCAATACGATTCCGCCTTCCGAGGAGACGCCCCACCCAGGCGATCGCGAGATCGAGCATCATATTCGTTCGGCCATTCGCTGGAATTCCCTGGCGATCGTCCTGCGCGCCAACAAGGTATCGACCGAGCTTGGGGGGCACATCGCGAGCTTCCAGTCAGCCGCCACGCTCTACGACACGGGATACTCTCACTTCTGGCACGCACCGACCGAAAATCACGGCGGCGATCTCATCTTCGTCCAAGGCCACTCGGCACCCGGCATCTACGCCCGCGCCTTCCTCGAAGGGCGCCTCACCGAAGAGCAGCTCGTGAACTTCCGCCAGGAAGCGGGAGGCAGAGGACTGTCGTCATATCCCCATCCCTGGTTGATGCCCGACTTCTGGCAGTTCCCAACCGTGTCCATGGGGCTTGGTCCGATCATGGCGATCTATCAGGCGCGATTTTTGAAGTACCTTCACGATCGCGGTCTAGCAGATACGTCGAAACGCAAGGTCTGGGCATTCTGCGGCGACGGAGAGATGGACGAGCCCGAAAGCATGGGCGCCATCTCGCTTGCGGGGCGCGAGAAGCTCGACAACCTCATTTTCGTCATCAACTGCAACCTGCAGCGCCTTGACGGTCCAGTGCGCGGCAACGGCAAGATCATCCAGGAGCTCGAAGGAAACTTCAGAGGGGCTGGTTGGAATGTCATCAAGTGCATCTGGGGCTCGAATTGGGACGAGCTCTTGGCGCGCGATGGAACGGGGCGTCTCCGCCAGCTGATGGAGGAATGCAACGACGGCGAGTATCAGAATTTCAAGGCCAAGGACGGCGCCTACATCCGCAAGAATTTCTTCGGCCGCTATCCCGAAACCGCAGCTCTCGTCGCAGGTTGGTCGGATGAGCGCATCTGGTCGCTGACGCGCGGCGGACACGATCCGCGCAAAGTCTATGCCGCCTATGCGGCGGCGGTCGCTCATGAAGGCCAACCCTCGCTAATTCTCGCCAAAACGGTCAAGGGTTACGGGATGGGCGCTGCGGGCGAAGCGCAGATGATCGCGCATCAGCAGAAGAAAATGGGAACCGACGTTCTACGCCGCTTTCGCGACCGGTTCGGCGTCAAGATTTCGGATGAGGGCATCGAGAAGCTCGAGTTCGTGAAATTTGCGCCTGACAGCCCCGAACAGAAATACCTCATGGAGCGGCGTAGTGTGCTTGGCGGATCGCTTCCGCAGCGGCGCATGAAGACGACCTTTGAGCTCGAAATTCCACCGCTCTCATTCTTCGAGGCTCAGCTCAAGGGTTCAGAAGGGCGCGAGATTTCAACCACGATGGCATTCGTGCAAATGCTGACGAAACTCATGCGCGATAAGAGCATCGGCAAGCACATCGTGCCGATCGTGCCCGACGAAAGCCGTACCTTCGGAATGGAGGGCATGTTCCGTACGTTTGGTATCTACAGCCAGGTCGGACAGCTCTATCGGCCGGAAGATGCCGAGCAGCTCATGTATTACAAGGAAGATAAGCACGGACAGATACTCGAGGAAGGCATAAACGAAGCCGGCGCCATGGCGTCTTGGATCGCGGCAGCAACATCATACTCGTCCTCCAACGTCCCCATGGTTCCCTTCTTCATTTACTATTCGATGTTCGGTTTCCAGCGCATCGGCGACCTTGCATGGGCGGCCGGAGATATGCGCTCACGGGGCTTCCTGATCGGGGGGACGTCGGGCCGAACAACCCTCAACGGCGAGGGGCTTCAGCACCAGGACGGTCACAGCCACATTCTCTCCTCGACCATTCCAAACTGCGTCTCGTACGATCCGGCGTTCAATTACGAGCTTGCGGTGATCATCCAACATGGTCTTGAGCGCATGTATCGCGATCAGGAGGACGTCTACTACTATATCACCGCTCTTAACGAGAACTATGTCCACCCGCCAATGCCGGAAGGCGCAGCGGAAGGGATCGTCAAGGGCATGTACCTCTTCCGGGCCGCGAACACCGGCCTCAAGGGACCCAAGGTACATCTCTTGGGCTCGGGCGCTATTCTGCGCGAGGTGATCGCGGCGGCCGACCTGCTCGAAAAGGACTTCAACGTCGGCGCGGACATCTGGAGCGTGACAAGCTTCACCGAGCTGCGACGAGAAGCGGAGGCGGCCGAACGCTGGAACATGCTGCATCCAACGGATACGGCGCGCATACCCTACATCAGGCAGTGCCTTGCCAAGCGCGGAGATGCACCCGCCGTTGCCTCGAGCGACTACATGAAACTCTTCGCCGATCAGGTCCGGCCCTATATAGCGGGCAAGTATCGCGTGCTCGGCACGGACGGATTTGGCCGTTCGGACTATCGCAAAACCTTGCGCCATCATTTCGAAGTCGACCGGCACTTCGTGGCCGTGGCGGCGCTGAAGGCGCTCGCCGATGAGAATCGCGTTGCGTCCACGCTGGCCGCCGAAGCCATCAAGAAGTACGGGATCAATCCAGAAAAAGCCGATCCGGCACGCGCCTGAGCAACTGAGGGAAGAGAATGTCTATAATCGAGGTCAAGGTTCCGGATATCGGTGATTTCAAGGACATCCCGATCATCGAGGTGCACGTCAAGCCGGGCGATACGGTGAAGGCCGAGGATCCGCTGATCACGCTTGAGAGTGAAAAAGCGACCATGGAGGTGCCCGCCCCCTCGGCCGGCCAGATTGCTGAAGTACTGGTCAAGCCTGGCGATCGCGTGAGCGAGGGAACCGCGATCGCGAAATTGACGTCGGCTTCCCCGGAGAAGCGCACGGCCGCCACAGTAGAACAATCGCCGATGCCGCCTCCTGCGGCCTCCACTGCTCCTCTCGCACAGCCCAAAGCGACGTCTGAAGCGGAAACTAGAACAACAAACGGAAGGTCGCCCGTGCCTCCGCCAGCGCTTCAGGACTATGCCGGCGTTCACGCAAGTCCTGCTGTGCGGCGTCTGGCGCGCGAACTCGAAATCGATCTCACGACCATCAAGGGCAGCGGCGAGAACGGGCGCATCACGAAAGAGGACGTCAAGCGCGCACTCGTCGGCAGCGGGGCGGCGTCAGGAGGGATGGGCATTCCCGAGATCCCGGCGCAGGATTTCTCGAAGTTCGGCCCCATCGAAACGAAGCCGCTTCACCGGCTGAAGCGCATCGCAGGCCCTCATCTTCATCGTTCGTGGCTCAATATCCCTCACGTTACCCATAATGATGAGGCCGACATCACTGACCTTGACGCCTACCGCAAGACGCTCGATGCAGCGGCCAAGGCCAAAGGCTATCGCGTGACGCTCCTCGCCTTCCTCATGAAGGCATGCGTCGTGGCTCTCAAGGAACACCCCGAGTTCAACGCTTCTCTCTCGCCAAGCAAGGACAGCCTCATATTGAAGCGCTACTACAATCTCGGAATCGCTGTTGATACGCCAAACGGCCTCGTGGTTCCGGTTATCAAGGACGTCGACCGGAAAGGCATTACGGAATTGTCGCAAGAGCTTGCGCAAACCTCGGCCCGCATGCGCGACGGCAAGATAGCGCCAGAGGACATCAGCGGAGGTACGTTCTCGATCTCAAGTCTCGGGGGCATCGGCGGCACGAGTTTCACCCCGATCATAAATGCGCCAGAAGTCGCAATTCTGGGCGTCTCACGCTCGGCTATCAAGGCGAAATGGGATGGCGCAAATTTCGAGCCAAAACTGATGGTGCCGCTCTCACTTTCTTACGATCACCGCGTTATTGACGGGGCGCTTGCCGCGCGCTTTACACGGCGTATCGCGGAGGTTCTCGAGGACGTCCGCGAGCTCGTCCTCTAACACCAAACGCCTTTGTGTGACCCCCATGAGCATCATCGACATTCGCGTTCCTCCTCTCGGCGACTTCAAGAATATTCCGGTCATAGAGGTTCACGCCAAGCCGGGCAGCTCGATCAAGGTCGATGATCCGATCATCACGCTCGAGAGCGACAAGGCGGCGATGGAGGTGCCGAGTAACGAGGCGGGGCGTATTGTCGAGATGCTCGTTAAGGTCGGTGATACGGTGAGCGAAGGCACGCCGATCGCGCGGCTTGATACAGAGGGCGGGGCATCCGTCGAAGCAGCGGCCGTGTCCGCGCCTCTTGCTTCAATCGCCGACGTCACATGCGACGTCGTTGTTCTGGGTGCAGGACCGGGGGGCTACTCGGCCGCATTTCGTGCCGCGGATCTCGGTTTGAATACAGTCCTCGTCGAGCGCAATCCAACACTCGGCGGTGTCTGCCTCAACGTGGGATGCATTCCCTCGAAGGCCCTGCTTCATACGGCAGCCATCGTGGACGAAGCAACCGCCCTTGCTGCGCACGGCATCAAGTTTGCCAAACCCGAAATCGATCTCAACGCACTTCGAGCTCATAAGAACAAGGTCGTCGGCAAGTTGACGACGGGTCTTGCCGGCATGGCGAAAGCGCGGAAGGTGACCGTCATGACCGGCATCGGCAAGTTGCTCGATACCAATCATATGGGCGTTACGGCATCCGACGGCGCACGCAAGGTGGTGAAGTTCTCGAAAGCGATCATCGCGGCCGGCTCGGAAGCCATCAATCTGCCGTTCATTCCCTCCGACCCGCGGATCGTGGACTCGACGGGGGCGCTCGAGCTGCCGCAGATCCCGAAAAAGATGCTTGTGATAGGAGGCGGCATCATCGGCCTCGAGATGGCGACCGTCTACTCGACGCTCGGCACGCGCCTTGAGGTCGTCGAAATGCTCGACGGTTTGATGCCGGGCGCTGATCGCGATCTTGTGAAGGTATGGGAGAAAAAGAACACCACCAGATTCGACCGCATCATGTTGAAAACGAAAGCCGTCAGCGTGGAGGCGAAGTCGGACGGCATTCATGTGCGCTTCGAAGGGCAACAAGCCCCCGAAGGTCCCCAGATCTACGATATGGTTCTTGTGGCGGTAGGCCGCTCGCCAAACGGCAAGCTCATCGGCGCCGAGAATGCAGGCATTGCCGTCAACGAGCGCGGTTATATCCCGGTCGATCGCCAGATGCGCACGAACGTCGCCAACATCTTTGCAATCGGCGACATCATCGGCCAGCCGATGCTAGCTCACAAGGCGGTGCATGAAGGGCATGTGGCGGCCGAATGTGCAGCCGGTATGAAGAGCAGTTTCGATGCACGTCAGATCCCCTCCGTTGCCTATACCGATCCAGAGATCGCCTGGGCCGGAAAGACCGAAGACCAGCTCAAGGCGGAAGGTGCTAAGTTTGGCCGCGCTGCGTTTCCCTGGGCTGCATCGGGCCGCGCGATCGCCAATGGCCGCGACGAGGGCTTCACCAAACTTCTATTCGATACCGAGACGCATCGTATCGTAGGCGGAGCAATCGTGGGAACGCATGCCGGCGATCTCATCGGCGAAATTTGTCTTGCGATAGAAATGGGGGCCGAGCCCGCCGATATCGGCAAGACGATTCATCCTCATCCCACGCTGAGTGAATCAGTTGGAATGGCCGCCGAGCTTTTCGAGGGCGTCTGCACCGACCTCCCACCGCAGAAGAAGCCGGTGTCAGCGGCGTGAATCCGCCGGTGGGGGTCCGAGAATGCTCCCCTCTCCAGTGTTCTGGCTTGCGCGGCGCGGACTGCATCCCCGGGGACAGATTAGAGGATGATGGCGCGCTAGGCATGAGCCACATTTTCCGCTTTTGCGCCTCGCATCTTGACGAGGGCGTAGATCGCCGGAATGACAACGAGTGTGAGCACTGTTGACGAGGCCATTCCTCCGATCATGGGAACGGCGATGCGCTGCATCACCTCGGCGCCCGTGCCATGCTGCCAGAGGATCGGAACGAGCCCAGCCATGATCGCGACAACCGTCATCATTTTGGGACGCACGCGCTCGACCGCGCCATCGATGACCGCGTCATAGACATCCTTCCGCGTCATTTCCCTCTTCTCCTTGAGTGCGGTGAGCTGGCGCTCTTTGAGCGCGTGATCGAGGTAAATGAGCATAACGACGCCCGTCTCTGCCGCGACTCCGGCGAGTGCGATGAACCCGACAGCAGCGGCCACCGACAGGTTGAATCCCATCCACCACATCATCCAGAGCCCGCCCACGAGAGCAAAGGGCAGCGAGAGCATGACAATCATGGTCTCGGTCAAGCGGCGGAAGTT
>CAZSNH010000017.1:10473-15615 GCA_964607855.1 uncultured Hyphomicrobium sp.
AGCAGCATGATGATCGCGAGGGTCAGAGGAACGACAATCGTGAGGCGCGACTTCGCACGCTCGTAATACTCGTACTGTCCGCTCCAGAGGGCATAGTATCCGGGCGGAAAGGAGACTTTTTCTGCAACGGCCTTCTTGGCGTCGGCAACGTAACTACCAAGGTCCCGGTCGCGTGCGTCGACGAAGATGTATGCGGCAAGCTGCGCATTCTCGGTCCGGATTGAGGCCGGGCCCCTGGTCAACTTGACGGCCGCGACCTGTCCCAATGGGACAGAGCTGCCATTGGGGATGGGTACGAGGACATCGCGGGCGATTGCATCCGGGTCGGACCGGATATCGCGTGGATAGCGAAGATTAACGCCATAGCGTTCGCGTCCCTCAACCGTGGTTGTTATCGTCTCGGCTCCGAGTGCTGAGGCCACCACCTCCTGCACGTCACCGATCAGGAGCCCATAGCGTGCAAGCTGTTCGCGATCCGGCTCGATCTCAAGGTAGTAGCCGCCGACGATGCGTTCCGCATAGGCGCTCGAGGTGCCCGGAACTGTCCGGAGGGCGGCTTCGATGTCACGCGCGAGCGCTTCGATCCCTTTGAGGTCGGGGCCCAGAACCTTGATGCCGACGGGTGTGCGGATGCCCGTCGCCAGCATGTCGATGCGCGCCTTGATCGGCATCGTCCAGGCGTTCGAGACGCCGGGAAATTTCAACGCGGCATCCATTTCGGAGATCAGCTTGTCGAAAGTCATGCCGGAGCGCCATTGTGCCTCGGGTTTCAAATTGATGATCGTCTCGAACATTTCCATTGGCGCAGGATCGGTCGCGGTTGCCGCCCGTCCTGCCTTGCCCCAGACGCTATCCACCTCTGGAAACGACTTGATGATTTTGTTTTGCGTCTGCAGTAGCTCGGTCGCCTTGGTGATCGAGAGCCCGGGCAAGGTTGTCGGCATGTAGAAGAGCGTGCCTTCGTTGAGATTAGGCATGAATTCCGAACCAAGTTGCCGGGCCGGCCAGATGCTGCCCGCAAGAACGAGCGCGGCAACAGCAATCGTCAGGACCTTCATCTTGAGAACGCCGCGGATCACCGGCCGGTAAATCCAGATCAGGAAGCGGTTAATGGGGTTTGATCTCTCAGGAATAATTCGACCGCGAACGAAGATGATCATGAGCGCAGGAACGAGCGTCACGGAGAGAAACGCCGCCGCGCCCATGGCAAACGACTTCGTGAAGGCGAGGGGCTTAAAGAGCCTGCCTTCCTGGGCTTCAAGAGTGAAAATCGGTAGGAAAGAGACCGTGATGATGAGCAGCGAGAAGAAGAGGGCGGGCCCCACTTCGCTCGCAGCCTCGATCAGGACCTCGCGCCGGTCCTTGTCCGGCGCAGCGCGCTCAAGATGCTTGTGGGCGTTTTCGATCATGACGATGGCTGCATCCACCATGGCCCCGATGGCGATGGCAATACCGCCAAGGCTCATGATGTTAGATGAAAGCCCGAGCGCGTACATAAACACGTAGGCGATGAGGATGCCCATGGGAAGGGTGATGATGGCGACGAGCGCGCTCCGGGCATGGAGCAGGAAGAGTGCACACACAAGCGCGACAATGAGGCTTTCCTCGATGAGCGTTGCCTTCAGTGTATCAATCGCCCGGTAGATGAGACTCGAACGGTCATAGACGGGAATAATTTCGGTTCCGGCTGGCAAGCTCGGGGCAATCTCGGCGAGACGCTCCTTCACGCTCTTGATGACCGAAAGGGCGTTCTGTCCATAGCGTTGAATCGCAATTCCAGAGACGGCTTCTCCTTCCCCATTGAGCTCGGCGACGCCGCGTCGCTCGTCAGGGGCAAGTTCGACGCGTGCCACGTCGCGTACGAGGACGGGAGTTCCCTGTTCGGCTTTAAGAACGATATTTTCGATATCGGAAGGGTTGCGGACGTAGCCGCGCCCACGCACCATGAATTCCGTTTCGGCCAGCTCGACAACGCGTCCGCCCACATCCTGGTTCGATTGGCGGATGGCATCGCGAACCTCTGAGAGCTTGATATTGAAGGATCTGAGGCGCTGCGGGTCGACGATGACGGAGTACTGCCGCACAAACCCGCCGACGCTGGCGACCTCTGCAACTCCTTCAGCCTTGGCAACGGCAAATCGAACCTGCCAGTCCTGGACCGAGCGCAGCTCCGCCAGATTCCTGTCGGCAGCTATGACCGCGTACTGATAAACCCAGCCAACGCCCGTCGCATCGGGACCAAGGGCTGGCGTTACCCCGGCCGGCAAGTTGCGTGCCGCGGCAGCCAAATACTCCAGAACGCGCGAGCGCGCCCAATAAACATCCGTTCCGTCTTCGAAGATCACGTAGACGAATGACACACCGAAGAACGAGAAGCCGCGAACGACGCGCGACTTCGGCACCGAGAGGAGAGAGGTGGAAAGCGGGAACGTCACCTGATCCTCGACGACTCGCGGTGCCTGGCCCGGATACTCGGTGTAGATAATGACTTGGGTATCCGAGAGATCCGGGATAGCGTCGAGCGGCACTTTCTGCACCGCATAGAGTCCCGCTGCAGTGGCAAATGCCGTCGCAATGAGAACAAGGGCGACGTTATTCGCCGACCAGCGTATGAGGCGCGCGATCATTGGGGCGCTCCATTTTCCGGAGCCCGCTTCTCACCGGCCGCAAAGGTCGAAAGCGCAGCGTTGAGATTACTTTCGGCGTCGATCAGGAAATTGCCCGAGACGACGACGCGTTCTCCTTCCGCGAGGCCCTCCCGAATTTCGACCCGGCCCTGACCCCGGCCGCCGAGCTTGACGTCGCGTGGTTCGAAACGGCCATTTCCTGCTTCGACAAATACGACCTGACGGTTGCCGCTGTCGATCACGGCAGAGGCCGGGACGGTGAGGAGAGTCTTCTCGCTCTCTGAGTAGGGGATCTCGACATCGGCATACATTTCATGCCGGATGCGATATTCCGGATTATCAACCTCGATCCGCACTTGTGCGGTACGGGTTGCGGCGTCGAGTTCGTGGAGGATCAGAGTGACCTTACCCGTAAACCGTTCTCCCGGAAGTGCCTTGAAGGTGATGGTGGCCTCGGTCCCTGGGTTGATCCCTTTGAGATCCTGCTCAGCAACGCTCGCAATGACCCAGACCGTCGAGAGATCGACAATGCGGAACAGCTCTTCACCCATTTTCGCCATTTGACCTTCGATCACCTTCTTTTCCATAACGATGCCTGAAACAGGTGATGGCCAATCGAAAGACATCGGGATCTCACGCGCCGTACGCGCTTCTTCGATGGCCGTTTTCGGCACCTCGAGGTTGAGCAGCTTCTGTTCTGCGCTAAGCAACGCCGCCCCGGCGCCATACTCGGGGGTGCGCCCACGGCGCAGGTCAACGAGCGCGCGCAGCATTTCCTGACTGTAGACGCGGAACAGAGGCTCGCCGGACGTGACGTGGCGGCCCATCTCATTGACATAGAGTTTCTCGATAAAGGCGTCGGCGCGCAGCGTGATGGATCTCAGTGATCGTTCGTCAGGTTTGACTGTGCCGGGGGCCCGTATGATGCGGTTCAGTGTCGTGCGACGCGCTTCCTCCGTGCGAACCCCCGTCTTCTGGATCTTCTCGGGGCTCACCTTGACGGCAGTGCCCGCCGGGGCCTCATCGGCATAAACAGGAATGTAGTCCATCCCCATCGAGTCCTTCTTCGGAACGGGGGAGGTATCCGGAAGCCCCATCGGATTGCGATAAAAAAGCACCTTGCGTTCCGCGTTTTCGGCGGGTTTCGGCGCGCTCGCGTCTTTCGCCGCCGCCGGAGCGGTGCGATCCTCACTGGCGTGCGGATTGGCTTCGCCCGCAGTGCCCATCGTGGCCAACGAGATGAGCAGCCCATAAGCCAGGAGCAAAGGTGCTGCTGGGAGAATGCAGATTTTCGGCATGTGAACCTCAGTTCATGACAGTTGCGCGCTGCGGCCGGGAAACCGGACGCAAGCGAAGTGAGCTGCTGCGAAGGCAGGAGCTCACGCGATCGGAGACACGTGGAGGTTCAAGCGATGGGGGGTCTTAGGATCGGCGGCAGATCCGTCGGTTTCAAAAGGGCCTGTTGAGCCGGGGCCGGCGGGGCTTCGTGCTTGGGCGCCAGAAGCTCAATCGCATCGGGAGCAGGCGTCTGCGTCTTGAGACACTTCACGATGCAGCTCGCCAGGTCCGGACAAGCCTTCGGACAGTCCGGAAGGCGCTTGTGACAGGGCATGTCGGAGCTGACTGCTGTTTCAGAGCTTGGGGCATTTGCGGTAGCGGCGAGCGCGGCGGCCGGCACGGCCAGCACCGCCCCGAGCATGGCGATGAGCCCGAGAATGAGTGACCAGCGCTGGTAGCGCGTTTGCGTCATGGTCTTTGTTTCGCACAGGGCCGGTGACGAAACAAGAAATGCCGAAGGTTAAATTCCGGTCACCTAGTCAATTTCATGCCGGCCTGTCAGTTTTTGCAGGCGTGAAACAACTTCAGATTGGGACAGAAATGGGCCTCTTCCGCGCTTTCGGGCTTGGCATCGAGCCAGAGGAGGCACTCCCGGACGCTGGTGCAATTCAAGCAGCGTGCCCGCCCCTCGGCGTAAGCGGCGCCTCCACGCAACCGAGCCAGCTTGGCATCGTTCACGCCTTGCCTCTGCATCATATCATGCATGCGCTGCGCCTGCCGCTCCACATGGCGGCTGATGGGCCAATCCATGGTCGTTCTCCCAATGAATGTGGGCCTCTTGCGGGCCCTCTGAAAGCGGATCTTTGACCCCTAATAAAAAATTAGTTTCATGAATGGCGTTGTGATTTGACCTCGGTCAAAATTGACCAGCTTGCCGCATCTTGAGCCGGAGGCCGACATCCAATGGACGAGGTCATCAAGTGGAATCGCAACCAGTCTTCGACGCGGCCCAAACGCAAGAACGGCTGACGTTCCGTTCTGGAAAGTTTTCAGCGACGAGGCATTTGATGTGAGAGCGTACGAGTCGTGAGGAGACCATGTCCGCGGGGACGAGAAGTGCCGGATAAAGGTGCTTCCGGGATCAAACGCATCATCCGTGGCCCGCCGCTAATGTCCGCCCAGCACAAGCACTTTGATAGGGAGAACGGCGGCCTGAAGTCGCAAGATCAGCGCGTGA
>CAZSNH010000018.1:0-4967 GCA_964607855.1 uncultured Hyphomicrobium sp.
TATAGCGACATGACCTCTTTGACTAATGAGAAGCTCATTGAGGGGAACAGGCATTTTCGGCTCTTCCACGAGCTATTTCCGGATGCCTACTTCATCTTGAACGACCGCGATGTGGAAGACTGGATTCGATCTCGGTCGACTCATCGGAAGGGAACTTTTCTTTCTCGAACGATGTCGGCATGGGGCATGGATGCCGAAAGCGTCAAAGACAATTGGCGACGAATGCACGAAACGCATTTAGCCGAAGTGCGCACGTACTTCTCCGATCATTCGCGTTTTCTCTATTTTCGCATCGATAGAGATCCGATCAGACATTTGATCGATTTTCTGTCCCCTTCTTTCATCTTGCGCGAGAGTAGATGGAAACGAGTCAACGTATCAAAACGATTACCCCTCCAAATGCCGTCAATCTAGTGTCGCTCGACGAAGAGTGATGGACATCGTCAGTACAAGACGATCTCTCGTCCTTACCAGCTAACTGTGGTGAGACCGCCTTACACAGGCGCACGCTTTCTTATCCCAGTCCATCATGTGGTTCGCCTGGCTGAGCTGATGCCCGATTTGTCCGGCGGCCGGTAATTCGCCGCACTACGCTGATCGCGCACAACAGTGACAACGATTTCTTCCAGGCCGTCCATCGTTTTCCGCATTTTGATTCATCATGCCACTTCTTTTAGCAATGATTACAGTGTCATTTAGTGCAATTGATCAAGCTAGTTTCGATTTCCTTTGCCCACGCCGGTCCCGGAAAAACGGTCGTTCCAGATAGTGCCTAGTTTGACTACACGGGGGATCTGGGTTTGCTCATCACGATCGGCATAACCTGTCACAACGCCGCCGATACAATCGGGCGGGCGGTCGCTGGCGCTCTGGCGCAGGATTGGGCAGAAACGGAAGTCATCGTTGTAGATGACGCTTCGATCGATCAGTCGTGGAATATTTTGGAGACGCTTGCGAAGAGTGAACCGAAGCTCAGGATAATCCGGCATGAGATCAACAAGGGCTATCCCGGCGCACTCAACTCAATTATCGCGGCTGCAAACGGCGAGTTTGTCGCTATTTTTGATGACGACGATGCCAGCACTCCTGATCGGCTTTCTGCCCAGTTCGGAAGACTGACGAACTACGAGGGTACGACGGGAGCCGAGCTGGTATTCTGCTATAGCAACCGCAACGTGGTGAAGCTGGGCGGTACAGAGCCAGATCATATGGGGCTGGCTATCGGGCGCTACTCCCCCGAACCTCATGGGCCGGCCGTTGCAGACTATCTGCTCGGCATCAGGGCGGATCCGAATTACGTTTGGGGCCTCTTCGGCAGTTGCACCCTTATGGCGCGGCGGTCAGCCCTAAAGGCCGTCGGCCCTTTCGACGAGAAATTTCGGCGCAGCGCAGAATGGGACATGGCAATCCGCGCTGCACTGATGGGCGCTCACTTCATCGCCGTCGATCGTCCCTTGATTACTCAATACAAAACACAAAGCGCTGATAAATCCGGGTCCGTGCCACTCAAATATTCCCTTCTCCTGCGCGAGAAGCACCGCGATTATCTAAAGCGTCGCGGCCTCTATCTTGCCTCGCGTGCGCTCGCGCATTCCAACTTTTACAAAAATCAAAAGCGGCCATGGAAGAGTTGGGCCTATCGCCTTTTGGCATACATGCTCGGTCCCTCCATGTTGCGCAGGAGACTGGGATCTATCAGCAATAAATCGCGGTTCGAGACAACTTCGTCTTGGGTGCAATGATTATCAGTTATCAGCACAGTTTCATCTTCATGCACTGTCGCAAAACGGCAGGCACATCGATCAAGGTAGCTCTCGCGCGACATCTCGGTCCAGACGATTTGCAACTTGGCGGGTGGCATACTGCGCACGCCAGTGGGGTGCCGTTCAACCGTCGTTTCTGGCAAGACCTCGCGACACCTCGTGCGGCGGCGAGCATGATCTGGAATATGGCGCGGAGGGCAAGTTGGCTTGATGCGCGTCAGCTGAATTCATTACACAAGGTCGGTTATATGCGGCGTCTCGGAAGAGAGCCCGAGCACGCAACAGCGGAATTGGTTCTGGCAAACTTCCCAGTTGAATGGGGTAATTTTTTCAAATTCTGTTTTGTGCGCAATCCCTATGAACAGGCAGTCTCATCGTGGCGATTTCAGATGCGCCAAGTGGGACATGAGTATCCTTTTGAGACTTATCTCAGTCTGGCAGCAGACGGGCAGCCGCATAAATATTTGCCTTCACGGGTGTCAAATTGGCCGATCTATACCATCGACGATAAAGTAGCTGTTGATTTTGTTGGTCGGTATGAAAGGCTCCAAACGGATCTAGTAGCCGTTTTTCAGAATATGCGACTGCCGCTCGGTGACCTTCCCAAGGCTAAGCAGCACGGCGAACGTTATGACTATCGCCAATATTACACCGGCTGTTGCCGGAGGTTGGCGGACAAAATCTTCGAAAAAGAAATCGAGACGTTCGGTTATGCGTTCTAGTGTCATGGGTTTCCGGGTGTGAAGATCATACTGCACATCGGACAGTCGAAGACCGGAAGCTCGGCAATACAGGCTTTCTTGACGAGGCACCGGCAGCAGTTCCTTGAGCGGGGCATTCTGTATCCTTCTCCGCGAGTAAACGGCCTGACGCTCGACTTCGGTAACCACAATAACGTTTCCGATGCCCTCACGGGCGTCAGTCGTTATCCGCACATGACTGCTGATCAGTATTTCGATCAATTTTTTGCGGACGCGCAACGGCACGGTGCAGAATCAATTATTCTCAGCGCTGAGCATTTTTTCGGGGGTGAGCCGCGCTTGTGGAATGTGCGTGATGAGTTCGAATATTTCTCTCAATACAGACAAAAGATTGAGGCGCTCAGGAATTATCTGCAGCACCACGATGTATCGATCATTGTCTATCTCAGACCGCAAGTGGATTGGTTCTCATCTAGCATTGCGCAGGAAATTACGTTCGGGACACTGGTTCAGGAAGTTCTGTCGGATGACGATGATCGGACGCACTTCGAGAAGCGAAAGCTGGTGCTTAGATACAGTCAGAGATTAGATATTTGGCGCGATGTTCTGAGGCCAATGGAATTACGCGTAGTTCCTTATGTTCGCGAGCGCCTATACGAGAAGAGCAGCGTTACGGACTTTCTCAAGAGATGCGGTATTGAGTTCGGGTTCGCAAAAGAGATTGCCGCAAAATCTACGGTAAACAAGTCATTGTCGCGTGAATATCTCGAGGTAAAGCGGAGACTCAATCGGAGGCCCAAAGGGCGTACGGAGGAGCGCGTTGTTCTGCGCTGCCTCCGCAATCTCTCGCGGGAGAGCCAGCTTGGGAGTACGTACCGTGTGGACCCAGATGTTGTGCGAGACATTGAGGAGTACGTGGCAGAGGATAACGCAAAGCTCTCTCTGCAGTATTTGAGCGATGGTGAGCGGTTCGTTGCCAAAGCCGCTTATCGGGGCGACGAATTGGCCCCGTTGGACGAGCCAACAATTTCCATGGCGATGGCGGCATTCGAGGGCGTCTATCGTAGTCCGCGCATGAGACTATTCAGATTGAGGCACAAGACTCTAGCCTTCTTGCGGCGGTATGCGAGGCCCGCACACGTCTTAGTACATCAGATCAAGAGACTAAGACGCAGGCTCACGTGAATTTCCGAGGATGATCCGTATCCATGCCCAAACGGAGGAGGTTTTATCGGCTAGGACACAAGAGCGCTATGCGTGACGCCCAGAGTTGCTGAAAACCGGCGGCGGTCAGGTGCTCCTCAGGGCTCGGGGCTTGTGAGTGATCGAGAACGGAAAATGGTTGTCGCGCTCTACTTTTACGGGCTGAGCAAAGCCGGCGGGGCCGAGCGCATGATCTGCCAGCTCGCCAATGCGCTCGACGCACGCGGATTTGGCGTCCACCTTATCTCCTGGGACGATGAAGATGCACGGACGTACTACCCCCTCGCACCCGGCATTCGATGGCATCGCCTCGGCTTCCGGCCCGGGCTTGCGGACAAACTGCGGCGGACCCGGGTGCTCGCCTCGCGGCTCAGGGAGTTCGGGGCCAAGGCGCTTATCGGCTTCGTCATGAGCGGCGACAAGACCGTTTATGCGGCGGCTAAGCTGGCAGGCGTGCGGCTCATTGCGGCCGAGCGCAACAGTCCGCAATTGTACCGGCTGCGCTACAATGCTCTGCAGCGATCGATGAGTTTCGCCATGCTGCACCTGTGCGACGCTATTACAGTACAATTCAAAGATTATGCTTCCGGCTATCCGGCGAGCCTGCGCGGGCGCATGGCCGTGATCGGCAATCCTGTCGGGCGCGCTGAAAAGCTGGCGCGTCCCGGCCAGCCTGGCGAGAACGGGCGCTACACCCTCTTGGCAACGGGGCGGTTCGATCCTCTGCAGAAGCGCTTTGACCACGTCGTGACGGCATTTGCTGCTCTTGCCGGCCAGCATCCCGACTGGGATCTCAGGATCATCGGCGAAGGGCCTCAAGAAGGCCAATTGCGGGAGATGATCGCCCAGCACGGTCTAGAGCAGCGCGTGAGGCTCGAGGCAACCACGGCGGACATTTTTTCAGCGTACACGCAAGCGCACCTTTTCGTTATTCCATCACTGTGGGAAGGGTTTCCCAACGTGCTGGCCGAGGCCATGAGCCATGGCTTGCCGGCGGTTGGTTATCGCAATGCTGACGGCGTAGCCCAGCTGATTGAGGATGGCACGTCCGGCTGGCTGGCCGCTGGTCTCCATGATCCGCAATCGCTGGCGGCAGGGCTTTCCGCGGCTATGGGGGACGGTCGCGAACGCGAACGTCGTGGAGAGAAAGCCTCTCTCGTCATGGCCGCCTATGCGCCCGAGGTACAATATGATCGCTGGGCCCACTTGATCCGCTCCTGCTTGGATGGACGCGCCCGATGACGTCCCCGCCCCTGGTCACCTGTGGGGTAACTGCTTTCAACGCGGCGAGCTCCATCGA
>CAZSNH010000018.1:4977-15429 GCA_964607855.1 uncultured Hyphomicrobium sp.
GGCAGTCGGCTCGGCACTCGCACAAACATGGCGGCCCATCGAGGTTGTCGTGGTTGATGACGCTTCTGAGGATGATACACCCCGAATCCTTGCCGGCCTGGCCGAACGCCACCCCGAAGTTCGCGTCTTTCGCTTGGAGACAAATTCAGGTGTGGCGGCAGCGCGCAATCGCATCTTGGCCGAGGCGCGGGGCGAATTCGTCGCCTTTTTTGATGACGACGATGAAAGCCAAGCCGACCGCGTGGCACTGCAGATAAAGCGCATTACAGATTACGAGCGCAAATTTGCGGTGGGCCAGCCCGTCATCTGCCACACGGCCCGGCGCACCCTTTACCCGGATGGCAGCGAACGGACAGAGCGCACCATGGGAGAAGCGGAAGGTGAGATCGCGCCCTCGGGGCCGGCTGTCGCTCGTCGCGTGCTGATGGGAACGCCGCTCAAGAATGGTTACGGGGCGTGCGCAACCTGCAGCCAGTGCGCGCGCCTCTCAACTTACCGGTTGGTTGGCGGCTTCGATTCCGCTTTTAGACGCGGCGAAGATACGGATTTCAATGTCCGCCTTGCTTTGAAGGGGGGACACTTCGTCGGAATTGGTACGCCGCTCGTCACACAGACGATGACGCCGACATCCGACAAGTCACTGCTCGCAGAGCACGAAAGCCTCTTGCGCATCATCGAGAAGAACCGCGAGTTTCTCACCGCCGAGGGGCAGTACGACTTCTCCCGCTCTTGGGCCGGCGCCAAGTACGCTTGGCTTCAGAAGCGCCACGCGGCCTTTATAGGTACCCTGCTGTCCCTTGCTATCGCATATCCGGCTCTGACCATCCGCAGACTTTGGCAGGCGATGCCGCATGCGGGCCTGAACCTGGCGTTTCGGCGCTTCCACAGTGCGCGGACCGAGTGATGTCTGATCCCGCCATTCCCAGCCTCGTAACCATAGGTGTCACCTGTTACAACGCGGCGGACACGATTGAGCGCGCGATTGCGAGTGCCTTTGCCCAGGATTGGCCGAATACAGAGATCGTGATCGTTGACGATGTCTCCACCGACGGCTCGGCATCAATCGTGGATCGCCTGATTGCAGGGCATGCGAACGCGCGGCTTATACGGCACGCGGTCAATACAGGTCCGGCTGGAGCGCGCAATTCAGTTCTTGCCGAAGCGCGTGGCGAGTTTGTCGCCTTCTTTGATGACGACGACGAGTCGCTGCCGCAGCGTGTCAGCGGGCAGGTCCGATGCATCGAAGAGTACGAGCGGCGGAAAGGACCGCTACTCATTGCCTGCTACGCCTCGGGCAAGCGGCGCTACGCGAGCGGATATGAAATGGAGCTCAACGCCATCGGCTCGCGCGGCCGGGAAGCGCCGCACGGGCCGAGAGTTGCGGAAGCGTTGCTGCTCTACCGCCGGCATCCCGATTGGTTCTTCGGAACGGGAACGCCCTCTTGCTCGCTGCTGGCGCGGCGCAGCACGTTCGAGGCTCTGGGCGGCTTTGACGCCGGCCTTCGCCGGGTCGAGGATGTCGATTTCGCGATCCGGCTCGCCCTCAAGGGAGGGCACTTCATCGGCACAAAGGAAGCGCTTTTTGTCCAGCACTCCACAAGTGCCTCAGACAAGGTCCCGGAAAAGAATCTTGAAGCCGAACAGGCCTTGGCCATGAAGCACCGGGAGTATCTCGAGTCGATTGGTGCATATTACTACGCGCTCAACTGGCCGAAGCTGCGCTATTGGCATTTCAAGCGGCGGTATGACCGGCTGGGTTTGCAGTTTCTGGCGCTGCTTATGCGTCATCCCGTTTCGGCAACAAGCCATCTGCTGGCCACTGGGCCGCGGCGGCTGTTGCACGAGCATCGCATCAGACGGGGGACGTGATCGTGAGAGTGCTGTTTGCTGCGAGGGCCATTGATCGAATGGCCGGTGGCGTGGAGCGCATGATCATCACCATCATGAATTCCATGGCCGAGCGCGGCCACGAGGTCGATCTCCTCACTTGGGACCTCGCCGGCGCCCAATCATTCTATCCCATGGCCCCCGAAATCACTTGGCATCGGTTGGATATGGGGGCGCCTTCGATCGGCGCGACGATGCGTCTGAAGCTCAAACGCGCCGCCAAGGTCCGCGCACTCGTCGCCGCGCGCCGGCCGCAGGCGATTGTCGCCTTCCAGGACGGTCCGTTCCGCGCCTTGAGCGCCTATTGCATGGGGCTCGGAATACCTGTGATCGCGGCTGAGCGCAACGCGCCGACCCAGTTTGATCACACGCGCAGGGGCCGCCGCAATCGCCACATCGCCTTCAATGCGTTTCGCCTCGCCAGGTCGATCGTGGTACAATGTGAGGATTACCGAAAGCTCTATCCGCCATTTCTGCGTGAGCGCATCATTACGATCCCCAATCCGGTCTATCCAGCGAGGCTCAGCTCCCAACCTGATCAGCCCGATGCATCGGGCCGCTTCCGCATCCTGTCGGTGGGGCGGCTCAGTTATCAGAAGAACTATGAGTCCTTGATTGGGGCCTTTTCCTTAATCGCGGATAAGTTTCCCAATTGGGATCTCGTCATTGTCGGCGATGGCGAGCTCTACCAAAAACTGCAGGCATTGATCGAAGCAGCAGGCTTATCCGACCGCGTTCGATTGCCCGGCGCTATTCCCAATCCGGAAGAGCACTACGCGAGTGCGCATATCTTCTGCCTTCCCTCGCGTTGGGAGGGGTTTCCCAATGCTCTGGCGGAAGCATTGACGCATGGCCTTCCGGCGGTGGGTTATGCCGATTGCGCAGGTGTCAATCATTTGATTGCGCCTCCTCGGAATGGTCTCCTGGCAGAAGGAAATGGGGACTGCGGAAGTCTTGCAAGGGCGCTCTCGTCGTTAATGGCAGACAACCAGTTGCGGCTCGAGATGGGGGAGCGAGGGCGGCTGATCACAAGTGCGTTTGAGCCAGAGGCAGTAATGGACCGCTGGGAACGCGTGCTCTGCCAGAGCGCAAAGCTCAAATGAAGCTCTTCGCCATCAAGGCGCTGGACCGGGGAGGCGGTGGTGCCGAACGCGTCCTAGTGGACGTGGTCAATGGCCTTGCGGCACGGGGGCATGAGATCGGCATCGTCACCTACGATGCGCCGCACCAGCAGTCGTTCTATCAGCTCGATCCACGCATAACCTGGATACGGCTAGGAATTGGCCGAACCGACCAGCCGGCAACGATAAGAGAAACGCTTGCTCGCATGGCGGCCCTGCGCCGCACCGTTTTGTCGCTGAAGCCGGAAGTCGTTGTTGGCTTCATGCACAGCATGTTCATTCCACTCGGCCTTTCGCTGGTGGGCACAGCCATTCCGGTGATTGCGAGCGAGCACATCGCTCCGGCGCACTATGAAACCCGTCCTCTGCAGAAAGCCCTTATACAACTGACGCCGTGGATCACCGATCGCATGACGGTGGTTTCAGATCAGCTCTTGGCGCAATACCCGCGCAAGCGCCGCGACAAGATCTTGGTCATTCCCAATCCAGTGAGCCTGGCGGTCACCCGTCGGGCCAATGTTGTCGGCGCACCGGGAGCTCGAAAGGTGTTGCTGTCGGTTGGAAGACTGGCTGAGCAGAAGGACTTCGCAACTTTGGTCTCGGCCTTTGGGTTTATTGTTCATGAACTTCCCGATTGGGATTTGCGAATCGTCGGCGAAGGAGAGCTGCGCCCCCAACTGGAGGCGCAAATTCAAGACCTCGGCCTCATGTCCCGCATCTCACTGCCCGGCTCAATTGAGGACATTTCCAGCGAGTATGCCGCCGCTCAATTGTTCGTTCTTCCCTCTCACTACGAAAGTCTCGGGCTTGTGGTGATCGAGGCCCTCGCACACGGGCTGCCGGCTGTGGGGTTTGCCGATTGTCCCGGTGTCAATCAGCTCATCAAGTCGGGCCAGAACGGCATTCTGGTATCCAGTACCGACAGAGTTGCGGCGCTGGCTCAAGGCCTCAAATCCCTGATGGCGAATGATGAAGCGCGCCAGAAGTTAATCCCGTCAATCACAGCCATTCCCGCCGAATGCGACCGCGACAGCGTGATTGCGCGTTGGGAGCGTGTGTTTGACGAAGTTGGAAACCGCAAACGGGTCCTTCGCTTAGCCAAGTAAAGGGACCTCGATTGAGGTGCTAGTGGGCGGAGCCCTAGAGCCTGCGCCGGTCTTGATATGCCCCGGCCCCATGTCCCCCTTGCGCGCTTCAGGCAAGATGGAGAGGGACTTGGACGAGCTTCTCAGTCGAAAAATGTCGGGAAGGGGGACTGGTATTGCGGACCCTTTTGCTTCTTTGCGTTCGGGTACCCATGTTTGTGCAACGGCTCCTCCGTCACGGCAAGATTCTGGCGCTTCGGATGCGTCCTCGTTGTCAATGCGGGCGCCGCCGATTTTCTCTCGCGCGGTTCGGGTGAGAGCAACGTTACCGGCGGGTCACCCGATGCAATCAAATTCTCGGCACTTTCGGCTGATGTGACCTTCTCCGGCCCGGTTGTTCCGTAGAACGGCACGAGATGTGCTTTCGCCGTGGCTGCAATGGACGTGGTTTGCTGCAGCATTTTCTGAAGAGCGGCATCGTAATCGCTGACAGGCACGTACTTCGACTTCGGGCGCATGTGAACGACCTTAAAACCCCGTTCCTTGAGTTGGGCGAGAATGTCGGGCAAGGCCTTCGCGGTCGACGGTTTGATGTCGTGGAACAGTAGGATGCCCCCGTTACGCTCGACGGTGGCCCGTACAGTCCGCTCAGTCAGCCGCTGCGGATTTCCTATGTAGCTGTCGTTTGAGACGACATCGACCGTGAAGGCGGCGATGCCGCGCGACTGCAAATGCGCCAGCATGGGATTTGAATCGGCGAGGCCGGGAAAACGGAAGAACGGCGCGACCGGCTCGCCGGCGGCCATGGCAACGGCTGCAAAGCCTTTTTCAATTTCTTCGCGCGCGCGCTCGATGCCGGAGCGTGGCAAATTGAAGGGATGCGACCACGTATGGGTGCCGAGCGTGTGTCCGCGGGCCAGTACCTCCCGGACGGTTGCAGGATAAGCAACAGCCATGCGTCCGACCGAGAAGAAGGTAGCCTTGGTGCAGAACCGGTCGAGGGTATCAAGAATTGACTTGGTGATCCACGGCATCGGGCCATCGTCGAAGGTCAGCACGACTTCATTCGGGCCGAGGAAGCTTTCCTCGCGGACGTAGTTGCTCATGTCGCCATAAAGGGGCCCGGTCGAGGTGTCGATTTCGACGATCCGCGAAACGCCAAGGCCGCCATCCTTCGCCGTACAAGCTTGGGCCCTGTGGCTGCCGGTTGAGCAGATGACCGCAATGGCCGTTGCCGCCAACCGCACAATGAAACGCATCGAGCCCCCCAAGAGTCAAATTCCAAGAAACAGGAAGTGAAATCTTCCCGCATAAGAACCTTAACAACAAGAAAATTCAGGTCGGGTGGCCGAGGTTAAATTCGCCACTGTCGCGGATTAGGCACGCGGCGGCCGGAGTCACCAGGAGCTTGGGCCAATATGCCAAGGGTTTGTACCAAGGCCCGGCGGCTCGGGGCGGCGGGGGGCACGAACGGTGGCCGGAGCTGGTGTGGGCGGCTCCTGATCTTTTGGGCTGGGCTTCTCTTGGAGCCAAGGTAAGATTTCACCACTGACGGGAGCGCCATCGGAATTGCCGTCCTTGATCTTTCCGGCCGGCCAGACGACGGACCGGGTGGCCAGTGGAGACTTGGCGGCGGCGACCATCTGCCTCGCCAGCAGTTCCCCCGCCTTTCGATCATAATCCGCAAGCGTCGTCGCAGCCGACTTCGGCACGGCGTGAACGATCTTGAAGCCGCGTGCCCTGAGCTCGGCCAGAAGGGAGCGTATGGCCCCAGCCGTCGAGGTCTGGATATCGTGCATCAGGATGATGCCTTTTCGCTGAACGGCGAGCTGTCTTAAAATATTCTTCTGAACCTCGGCCGGATTGCGCGTCGAAAAATCCCGTGAATCGATGTTTATCCCGAAAATGCCGAAGCGGCGTTCGCCGAGGTGGCTGATCATCGCCTTCGTATCGCGCAGATAGGGGAACCGGAAAAAGGGAGCCGGGTTTTCTTCGAGAGCCTTGGCGACGGCGCTAAGGCCAAGCTCGATGTCGTCCTTGGCGCGGGCAGCCCCAACTAGTGAGAGCTTGTTGTGGCCAAAGGTATGTACGCCGATCGTATGGCCGCGCCGTCTCGTCTCTTTGAGTAGCTCGGGGTCTGCGATCGCCATCCGTCCGACGACGAAGAACGTAGCCTTGGTGCACTGCTCGTCCAAGGCATCGAGCACCATCTTCGTATAGGGTCTCAGCGGGCCGTCATCGAAGGTAAGCATCACCTCGCCGTCCTCAAGGAACGACGTGCTCTCGTACTGGCTGCCGAATTTTGGAGCAGCCTCTGTATCAATCTCGACGACCCGAGACACGCCGAGGAATGCCGGGTTCGACGCGCACGCCTCCATTGCTGCCCCGTTCGCCGGTGCGGTGAGCGGAGCGCCGATTACGAGTCCCGCCAAGACTGCAAAAATTAGGAGGGTGCGCGAATCGCGCATTTGGCTTTTTTGCGTCCTCACTCGGGCCCGCCGTTCGCGTGTGCAATTCAAATCAGAACGACTGGATGTTTCGTTCTCGTTCGTCACATAGTACGCGCGAAGCTGGCGGGAAAGCGGCATGTCTCGCAAAGTGAATTTCCTGTTGTCTTCCTAGATCATGGGTGGCCCGGGTAGAGACCATATGCTATGGCCCCAAAAAAGGAATGAACGTGCGCAATGCGGGGGTAGAGAATGGGTGACGCCCGTGTGAAGGGCTTTTGAGGGCTAAGCATGGCTGAAAACGACGACAACGGCCTGCCCCCGGAGGCCGAGGAGGATCCTCGGGCTGAAATTCTTCGCCAGTTGTCGGACGCCATTGAGGCCGCAGACGAATCGCGCCTTCGCGGCCTTGTCAAGGACCTGCGCCCCAAGGACCAAGCCGACATCATCGAGCTGCTCAATCCGGAAGAGCGGCTGCTGCTGATCCATGCGCTTGGCGCCTCATTCAATTTCGAAGTGCTCTCCGAGCTCGACGAGGCCGTTCGCGATCAGATCAGCGAGGCACTCCCGAACGAGGTTCTAGCCAAGGCCGTCACGGAGCTTGAGTCTGACGACGCGGCCTATATTCTGGAAAATCTTGAGGAAAGCGATAAGGAAGAAATTCTTAGTGCGCTGCCCTCCATTGAGCGCGAAGCGCTTGAGCGCAACCTTGAGTACCCGGACGAGACGGCTGGCCGTCTCATGCAGTCCGATTTCGTGGCCGTGGCGCCATTCTGGACGGTGGGGCAGGTCATCGATCACATGCGCGAAACGGACGACCTTCCTGAGACGTTCTCGGAAATCTTCGTCGTTGATCCCACGCACCGGGTTCTGGGAAGCGTGAACCTATCGCGGCTCCTACGCACCAAGCGCCACGTCGTCATCGAGAAGATCATGGATGCCGACCGGTACCTCGTTTTGGCAACTGCGGATCAGCGGGAAGTGGCGCGCCAGTTTGAACGCTACGATCTGATGTCCGCCCCGGTCGTCGACGAGAACAACCGGCTGGTTGGCGTGGTGACAGTCGACGACGTTGTGGAGGTCATTCAGGAAGAAGCCGAAGAGGACATGCGAAAACTTGCGGGCGTCGGCGACGAATCCCTTGCCGACAGCGTTCTTAAAACGGTGAAAAGCCGCGTGCCCTGGCTCATCGTCAATCTCGGCACGGCCATCCTGGCATCCACAGTCATTCACGCATTCGGCGGCACCATTCAGCAGATGGTGGCACTTGCCGTTCTGATGCCGATCGTTGCCTCGATTGGCGGCAATGCCGGCACGCAAACCATGACAGTGACGGTGCGCGCTCTTGCGACTGCCAAGCTGGGGGCCGTCAATGCGCCCCGCGTCATCACACGCGAGGTCTTCGTCGGACTTCTTAACGGCCTTGTGCTCTCGCTCATTCTGGCAAGTGTCGTCTTCGTGTGGTTCGGCTCGCAGATGCTTGGCGGCGTCATTGGGGCAGCCATTGTGGTGAACTTACTGGCCGCGGCACTTGCCGGAATTCTGATCCCGCTCGTCTTTGATCGTTACAATCTCGATCCGGCTCCGGCTTCCGGCGTGTTCGTCACCATGGTGACGGACTGCGTCGGCTTCTTCGCGTTCCTCGGTCTGGCCGCCTTGTTCCTGGTCTAAGGAGCCGGGCGCTCAGCCCACCTTCCTCAGCTCGAGGGCGTATCGAGCTTCCTCGTCAGGTTCTCGAATTCGCGCCGCAGCTCTTCATTCTTGAAGATCTGATCGAAGGTCGGTGCTTCGAGCCGCTGAAGGGCCTCAAAAGAAGCCGAGCTGTCGCGCATCAGATTGCGAAGCTGGAAACTCGCCTCGACGGTCTCGTAGGTGTTATCGGCGATCTTGAGGTCGTGAGCGGCGCGTGCCCGCGCCTTGGCAATTTGTTCGCGCTGCTGCTGGAGGTAGCGCCGGTAGCCCTTGGCGGCTTCCTCGGCAAGGAGCTGGCTTTCGCGATTGGCTTCGAGTGCGCGGCGCTGATCTGGCCGGTTCTCGGCGCGCATGAGATCGACCGTCTTCGCCTTGGCGGCGGTGATGTCTTTCAGAATGGCGTCGAGCTTCGGCATATATCCCGTGTCGATCTTCTCGATCGTCAGGTTCTGGGCGTGCAGCAGCATCGCGAAGAGGGCGGCATGCATGGCGAAGTACTTGCGCGAGGCATTGATGTTTTCCCCTGCCGCCGTCATCATTTGCGCGAGCTGGCCGTCGATCAGCTTCGCCGCATTGAAAGTCGCGACGAGGCGAACAAGCTCGCCCGACAAGACGCTGTCGAGCAGGAGATCGAGTTGATCGGCCCCGATTTGGATGCCGGATTTTGTAAGCGCTTCAGCAATCTCGGACTTGGCTTTCGTAATGTCGCTGCGGTCCCCCTCAATGCGCTTGCCGAGATCCTCGATCTTGCCGTCAAGACTTGCCACGGTGTCTGTAAGGATGCCCGGAAGAAGGGCATCCTTCGGTGCAGTGATGCGCTTCTCCTTGAGTGCAACGATCTGTTCCTCGAGGCTACGGATGTTCGCCCGCAAGCCTTCAATCTTTTTCTGCACTTCGACCACCGGAACGTCGGAGACGATGCCGAGCGCGGAGTCTAGTAAGCCGCGAATCTTGCTTTCGCGGTCCTCGCGCGTTTCCGTCCAAATGGGGGTAACGAGGAATTCGTCGCGGCTCGGCAGCTTGCGGGCATCCGAGCGGTTCTCAGCTGCGTCTTTTAGGACTGAATCTATTGCCTCCATGAGAGCCTTGGCCTGCTCGTAGGCCGGGTCGCCCTCCCGCGGATCGGATTGCTCGGTGGCTGATGCCTCCTTCGACGTAGCAGTCGGAGGTTCGGTCGCCTCCGGGTTGGCGGGATTTTCAGCGACACGTGTGCGTGTCTTGTCCACCTTGGACAGGAGGTCCGCGATGCCGTCACGGCGGGAGGTTTGCGCTGTTGACGGTCATGCAGCGGCAAACGCGAATACCAATACGATTGGAGATATACCGAGCCGCATGGGCCAGATCCTGCTTTCTCGCAGAGCGTGCAAACATGGCGCGGGGATTGGGGCAAATCCATGGTGGATCAGACCCTAATTCAACGGATCAACCCTTCGGTGCAGCAGCAATTCGCACCTGCTCCAGGAGGCCGGCGTTGATCTGCCGCGCATCGTTCAACACCGTCACATGGGTGAGGTTTGGGGAAAAACGAGGTGCGGGACCTGCAACTCGGGCCGGTTTCCAAACTTCGTTAAAGGGCTGATTTTCGAGATTTAAGGCGAGGCGCAATTCGCGCGGGCCGAGGAGGAGGGCACCAAACTCCCTTCCACACGACAAGACGATGAGAGGATCGCGCGGCTCTAGCGCGAGATCGGGCAGCAATTTTTCGATTTCACCGAGAAGATACTGGGCGAGTGGACGCATGGCCTTCGCCTTGACCAGCAGTTTGTCCATTTCGATGCTGTTCAGGCGACCGTTAGGTTGTGACGGGGACGGTTCTGGCGAAGGCGTTGCAAGAATGGGCAGATCGGGCGCCGGCTTTGCGGCCTCAACAACTTTCACTTCTTGAGGGCTTGGCCGCTGGGGCTTGGAGCTTTGTGCCAGGCGCGGCTCGGTACGGGGATGGGCATCGCCATAGATCGGCTTACCGCCGTTGTGATGGACACGCTCGAGCCACGACGCCTTTGAAAACATGAATCCCTGCTGACGCAACCAGTCGATGATTTGGTTCTTGTCAGAGAAGCCTTGTGCGGAAATGAGCGACATCCATTCCGCGAGGTCGCGGCCCGTATCCTCCTTCAAGGATGTCAGGAATTCGCGCTCTTTCTCGGCATAATCCGTGCTCATGAGGCGTTCGGGCTCAAATCCAACGGCGGGTGCGGGCTTTGTAGTCGCGATAGGCAT
>CAZSNH010000019.1:0-14823 GCA_964607855.1 uncultured Hyphomicrobium sp.
AAATCCCTCATGCGGCTGCCAATCCAAATCTTGATACGACACTACGCGTTCAATCTGATCATAGCTGCCTTATTGTTCAACCTGGACGGCATCGAGCACTCCTCGTTTGCCGGTTCCGCTGCCACGCCAGGGCCTATTCGCATTGTGGCTTTGGGCGATAGTTTGACAGCAGGATATGGTCTCCCCCCCAAGGCCGCATTTCCCGCCCAACTCGCTCAAGTCTTGAAAAGCCGCGGCCATAATGTCGAGCTATCGAACGCTGGCGTTTCCGGAGACACCACGGCAGCGGGGCTGCGGCGTCTCGACTGGTCCGTGCCCGAAGGTACGGACGCTGTTATTGTCGAGCTGGGAGCCAACGACGCTTTGCGCGCGATGCCGCCTCAGAACGCGCGCGCCAATCTTGACGAAATTCTCGCCCGCCTCAGGCAACGCAAGCTCGACATCCTACTCACCGGAATGACGGCGCCCCGCAGTCTTGGGCCGGCTTATGCCGAGGAATTCGACCGCATTTTTCCAGATCTTGCAAAGAAGCATGGAACCCTTCTATATCCGTTTTTTCTCGAAGGTGTTGCCACGAACCCCGCGCTCAATCTCGACGACGGCTTGCATCCAAACTCAAAAGGTGTAGCGGTAATCGTTGAGCAGATTCTGCCCAAAGTCGAGGAGCTGATCGCGGCAGTGAAGGCTCGCCGTGCCGGCGCCATTACAGCCAAGTAGGCCCTGCAATCGAATGCCACGCCTGTTTGCCGGTTTGACGCTCCCCGAGGACGTCCGCCTCGGTCTAGCCATGCTAAAAATGCCGCTGCCCGGAGCCAAATGGATCGAACCGGAGAATTTGCACATCACGATCCGTTTCGCTGGCGACATCTCCAATATTGAAGCGCGCGAGTTCGCTGACGCGCTATCACGGATTTCCTTGCCGGCCTTTAATGTCTCGGTTCGCGATCTTGGTGCCTTCGGCGGCAACGAGCCGCGTGTTCTATGGGCGGGCGTGGATGGCGGCGAGGGCCTCGAAAGACTGTTCCGAGCCTGTGATCGCGCCGCCCGAACGGCGGGTCTTGCACCCGAACCGCGTTCGTTCAAGCCCCACGTGACGCTGGCGCGTCTCAAAAATAGCCGCCCCGAAGCGGTTGCTCGCTTTCTCACCCGGCGATCCACCATAAGTTTCCGGCCATTCCTCGCCGATCACTTCGTGCTCTTCTCCTCGCGCCCCAATTTGGGAGGCGGGCCCTATGTCGTCGAAGAGGAGTTTTCGCTGCAGTCGGGAACGGCTGGTCTTTGGGCGCCGGACCCGGCGTGACGGCGGACGAGTGCCGGCGGATTACTAGAATTGGAAGAAGCCACGTGAGGCTTGTTTCTTGGGCCGCGGCTGCAGCCGCGCGAACCGGCGCTGCGCTTTTCCACTATTTGATTTTGTATCGGCGAGCACTTCCGTGGTCGCAACTGGCCTTGGATCGGCCGGAGTAGCAGATGCCAGGAAACCCGGAGTGAGACTGTGACTGGCGCTGATGTTATTGCTCTCATTCGATGATGCTTCATTGAGAATAGCCACCGATACGGTCTGCGCGGCAGTGACGATCGCCACGGTATCGGCCGGTATGACAGGAACGGCCTTCGCGGCATCAACGACCGTCTCCGGCTCGGGTGTCGGTCGTTCTCTCTCCTTCCGTTGCACTGCGCCCGCGACATTGGAGAGGGCTCGCGGGTTAGCGATCGTCTCGTGCTCCTCGACAAGTGCTGCATATTCCTGGTGTCGAGACACCTCGGCAACCGACCACGGAGCCGGCCGGCAAGAACATTCCTCGTCCCATTGGCTCCGGTATCGGAAAGCCGTGTCGAGGGATTTGTACGATAGCCCAGAAAGATCCGTCATATGGGCGATATCGCTGCTCGCGCTCGGCAAGTAATAAAGCCGCGCCTCGCAATCGCAGCTCGCCTCGCAAATCTTCGACTCGCGGTACATCTTGCTGCGCGTCGTGCGATAACTGAGCGGAAAATAGTAGCCGTCGCAGAGCCTCACGCAGAAGGTGCGGTAGCCGCCGCGATCTTCATACTCCCCTTCCTGGTAAGAACGCTGCAGCCGGTTCGAGGAAAAGCCGAACGGATTCCAGCGCGAAAAAATGCTTATGGGCTTTTGAGGTGCATTGGCGGTGGGAGTGGACGAGCCGCCAACCCAGTTGAACAACTGCGCTTCAGCCGAGGGGGCTGTCGCGATCAAGATCCCCCACGTCAACAGAAGGTAAACGCTCAAGCAACGCGAAAACATACAAAAGACCTGACCAAGCGATCGAGGCCCGATTCTGCCTTAGGTATGGAAAATTATTTCTGAAGGGAGGCGAGAAAACTGGACGCTAATGCCCGCCGTTATCGGATACCGATCAAATAGCTCGTAAAGAGATCCACCTCTGCCACGCGTACTTTCTTTTTTTTCGGCATCTGAGACAGTTTGAAGGGAGAAAAGCCCGCCGGTACGATGGTATTTCGGAACAAAAGCCTGGTTCCACGCTTGGTAGACTTGGGTCCGAGCCCCTCGTTGCTGATCGGTGAAACCACCGATTCGGAGACGGTGATCGCGCGTTGCGCGTCCTCGTCCAAGTCAACTGCGGCTGGCTGCAATTCTGCAAAGCCTTCCGCCTGTGGCGCAGCTTCCGGGCCGATTTCGACGGCGAGGGGTCTCTTCGCAGAGAGGTGGACCGCGCTGATGCCTGGCACATCCTTGGAAGCCGTCGCCGGGCAATCTTCTTCACACTCGGCCAGATAGCCGGCAACAGCCGTTGCGCTCGGGATCGACATCGCTTCGGCCGAGGTTGCGCTGAATTCCGTTGGGCGCACCGACTGCTCACTGTCACCACCTAGAAACACGGTGAGACGTTGAACCAATTCCGCAGGCCGGGGTTCTGCCAAGAGCGAAGCCGAGGATTTCAAAGTAAGGCCGGCATATTCGTCGTGCGACTGGAACGAGACGGATTCTGCCACGCGGCCTCTCGTTTTGAGTTCGCTGACCACTTGGAGACTGGTCTTATTTTGATAAGCGACCTTCTCAACACGATTCATGGTGGCGCCAATCGTATTCTCAGGGAGCGCAACGATGGCGGCCTCTATGGCCAAGGAAAATGCAGCAAGACTAAATGCACCGAGCAACATCACATACCCGGCATAGATCGCAATCGGCGTCATGATAATGCGCCAAGCGTCCCTTCGGACGAACTTCACGGCATCAATCATAGGAAGCAACAGCGACACAACGAACCTCAATGCCCTCAGTTACCTACTACAAAGAATTTCCGTTTCCGGCCATCCGTCACTTGCGGCTCGGCGTTGAAACTCTCTCAACGCGGAGAAAGACGAATTGCCCCGTCGAGACGGATGGCGGTGCCGTTCAACATGCCGTTTTCGCAGGCATGAATAGCTAATGCCGCGAATTCCTCGGGGTTCCCAAGGCGGGAGGGAAATGGAACTTGGGACGCTAACGCCTGACGTGCCTCCTCGGGAAGGCCGTCAAACATGGGGGTGCTGAACAATCCTGGAAGGATCGTCACAACGCGGATTCCCTCTCGTGATAGATCTCTCGCAATCGGCAGTGTCATCGAGAGGACACCGCCCTTTGATGCCGCGTAGGCCACCTGCCCGGTTTGCCCATCTTCAGCAGCCACGGATGACGTGCATATGATGACTCCGCGCTCGCCGTCGCCATTGAGGGGCTTCTCGGCCATCATGCCGGCAGCAGACTTTGAAATCATACTGAACGTCCCGATCAGATTAACCTCGATGCATTTTGCGAAGCTCGCGAGATCATGGGCCTCGATGGCTCCGGTTTCCTTGATCCGGCGCACGGTGCGCTTTCCTATCGCGATGCCTGCGCAGTTGACGAGTATGCGTTCCTGGCCGTGTGCCCTGCGGCAAGCCCTTAACGCCCCATCAATGCTTGCTTCCTTCGTCACATCGCACGCATGGAATGAACCGGACAATTCATCGGCAAGGGCTTTGCCACGGTCTTCATTGAGGTCGAGGATAGCAACCTTGACGCCCTTCGATGCCAAGGCGCGCGCAGTCGCCGCACCCAATCCAGAGGCACCCCCGGTCACGACGGCGGCGACAGATTTGTCCAAATGCATCGATATCTCCGCTCCGTCCCATTGCCAGCAGACGGCTCAAGTTGGCACATGCTCATGAAAAGGTGAAACGGGGCAAGGTAAAGCAGACATGGTTCATGAGGTGCAGTGGTCACATCGTCCCCACTCAATCCATGGTTAAAATCACTTTGCCGACGGCCTCCCGGCGATCGAGGAGGCGAATGGCGGCGGCTGTGTCCGAAAGCGGGTAGGTTTTGTGAATGACCGGATGTAGCCGGCCAGTCGAAATCCACTTCAGAATCTGAACCATGTTTTGGCGGTGCTGTTCCGGATTTCTTTTCACGAACTCGCCCCAGAAGACGCCGATGGCCGCGCTTCCCTTCACCAGAAGCAAGTTGAGTGGAATTTTCGGGATGTCCCCCGAGGCGAATCCGATCACCAAATAGCGACCCTGCCAGCGCAGCGCCCGCAGCATCGGTTCAGCAGTAGACCCACCGACGCAATCGTAAGCGACATCGATTCCCTCTCCCGATGTCTCGCGGCGGAGAGCTTCTTTGAGGTCCTCGCTTCTGTAATCGATGGTTACTTCGGCGCCGTGTTCCTTACAGACGGCGATCTTTTCCGCTCCCGAAGCAATAGCGATCACTCGGCCGCCCATGTTCTTGGCAATCTCGATGGCCGCCAGTCCGGCACCACCCGAGGCGCCAGAAACAGCAACCCATTCACCTGCCTTGAGCTGTGCACGATCCTTCAAACCGTGAATCGCTGTACCATAGGTGATGGCGATCGAAGCCGCTGCCTCGTCGCTCAAGGTATCGGGAATAGGTACGCAAGCCTGCGCAGCGACAGCAACCTTCTCGCGCGCTCCGCCGTAGCCGACGTAGGCGGCTACCCGCTGCCCCCTACTCAGACCAACAACTCCTGGGCCGACACTCTCGACAACACCGGCGATTTCGCCAGCCGGAGAAAACGGCAGCTCGGGCCTCGTCTGATATTTGCCGCGCGTGATCAGCGTATCGAAAAAATTAAGCGCCGCAGCCCGCACACGCAATACGACCTCTCCGGGGCCAGCCTTCGGCTCGGCAAGATTCTCAATGACGATCCCATCCGGGCCATCGAGGCTCTTGCAAAGTGCAGCTTTCATGTGGGACCTCCTGGTTCGAAACGCTTTGCGGGCGTGCGAGAGATATCCTTCATAAGGACAACCGCCAACCCGCATCAGCAAGGATAACGACATGCCTCATCACGTTTCCTTCCCGCCACTGCCGCGCGGCTATTTTGCGATCGGCGCCGAAAGAATGTCGAAGGCTCTCAATCTGGGCAATCTTATGCGATCCGCCCATGGATTTGGCGCCAGCTTCACCTTCACAATCGGGGCGACATATCAGGCTCTTGAAGCGCGTGCCGATACGTCTAAGGGACAGTGGCATCTGCCGCATTACAATTGGAAGTCTCTTTCCGACCTCGTGCTGCCCGAGGGCTGTAAGCTGGTCGGCGTCGAGCTCCTTGAAGACGCCATCGACCTGCCGAGTTTCCGCCACCCATTGCGCGCGGCGTACGTCCTTGGGCCGGAGCAAGGGTCATTGTCACCGCCGCTGCTGGAACGCTGCCACTACGTGGTTCGCATTCCAACCCGATTTTGCGTCAACGTCGCCATGGCAGGTGCGATCGTCATGTATGACAGGGTGAAATCGCTGGCGCCCTTCGCGGAACGCCCTTTGAGCGAAGGCGGTCCGCGCCAGGCCCCACCACCGCCGGGCCGCTCCAAGAGATGACAGCGCCTCGCATTTGCCCATATATGAGGGCAACACATGGCGCGCGATAAAATGACTCCTCTTTTTGGTATGATGAAAAACCTGTTTCAACTCGCTTTCGTCGCGACCTTTCTCGGGGCCGTCCTTCAATTCACCTTGAGCGCAAGTGCGGCGACCATCGTTGCCGGCACTTATGGCGATTGGAGCCTCCATATCAACGAGAGTGCATCGTCGAAGATCTGCTTCGCAGCCGCCGAGCCCAAAGAAAAACTTCCACAGGGCTCCAACCGCGCCACTACGGCATTCTACGTTTCAACCTGGCCCAGGCAGGGTGTGAAAGGCGAGGTCAGCGTCAAGCTCGGGTATCCTATTAAGAGCCAGTCCGACGTGACGGTGCTCGTGGGCAAGGACGAATTCAAGCTTTTCTCCAGGGATGAGCGGGCGTTCGTGTCCGATCCGACTCAGGAACTGAAACTGATCGAGACGATGAAGAGGGGCTCAAACCTCGTGGTCAAAGCCCAATCCGAACGCGGCACGGCGACAACCGATACCTATTCTCTTGCAGGTTTCGCGCAGGCCATGCAGGAGCTTGCGAAAACCTGTCCCTAGCCGCGATCCTTGCGCCGAAGGTGCACGTAGAGTGCCCCTTCACCACCGTGGCGGATGGCGGCCGTCCGGAAGCTCACGACGATGGCTCGCAAGTCAGGCTCACAGAGCCATTG
The DNA here is from genome assembly GCA_964607855.1 of uncultured Hyphomicrobium sp. Taxonomy (GTDB): domain Bacteria; phylum Pseudomonadota; class Alphaproteobacteria; order Rhizobiales; family Hyphomicrobiaceae; genus CAZSNH01. Next base: position 6,550 of record CAZSNH010000019.1, read on the forward strand.
CGGCACACTTCTCTTGAGAACCCCCCGCAAGTCCCGTTCCGACCAGTGGGCTTCTGGGTCGTCATCGTACCGCCTGTCCGGCCCACCCTTACCAGTGATCACGAGCACGTCCCGCAGTCCCTCGGCGTGGCACGCACGAAGAAATCGGCGCAGCGCGGCACGGGCTTCCGACTGGCGCATACCATGAAGATCGATTCGCCGTTCGATATCGGAGCGGCCCGAACTCAGACGCCGGGCCTTTTTGATGTCGTAATTTGCAATCGGCGGTGCTCCCTTTGGGGCAGTCTGCGGGGGATGATAGGGCTCGTAGCGAAGCTCGGCGTGCTCGCTCTTTGTGCTCATTGGCTTTACGCGCCGGATCGGCTCTGACGCTGGCACCGCTCCACTTGCCGCGTGAACGCGTCCCTTCTTGCTCCTCAACGGACTCAATGTGCTCGCGGTTGCCTGCCAGAGATCATGATCGTCGTCTGAAAGCACACCGCGTTTCGATATCGAACGGGACAGGTCGGTTTTAGGTGGTTTCGTCATGTCCCAGCTCAGCCCTAAGTGATAGTGGGCGTCGCGCCGCGGGGAAGGAGCACCAAGTATGAGCCCGGATGCTTGGTCATCCCAGCGAGCCGGCCTGCCTCATCACCCGTACCGAAATAGATGTCGCCGCGCTCAGGGCCCTTGATCGCCGAGCCGACGTCCTGCGCAATCATGAGACGGCGGAATCCACGGCTACCCATAGCATGGGTCAGCGAGGGAGACGAAACCCAAACCGGCGATCCAATCGCGTGATAGCCCGTATCGACCGCTAGGCTTCGGCCCGGAGTCAGCGGAATTTCCATGACCCCGAGAGCGCTTTGGGCCTCCGCTCCCGTGAGCTCACGGAAAAAAATATAGGACTTGTTCTGCTGCATCGCCTTCCGCCCACGTTCAGGGTCAGCTTTGAGCCAATCCTTCATGGCCTCGAGTGACATTCTGTCAGCTGGAAACTGCTGCGTCTCGATAAGGTATCGGCCAATCGATGTGTAGGGATGACCGTTCTTGCCGTCGTATGTGATGCGCGTCGTCGTGCCATCTGGCAGTCGCAAACACCCTGAGCCTTGGACGTGCATCATGAAGGCTTCGACGGCATCCGTGAGCCAAAAAATCTCGAGCCCTTGGCCGGCGAGTGCACCTGCCTCGATGTCTGCGCGCGTGGGATATATTTCGAGACCGGCCGCCGTTTTGCGCATGTGTGTGAAGGCCTGCCCAACGGCGCCGCGCTGAGATTCGTCAACGAGATTGACGAGGTCCGCGGGGCGGCGAAGGATCGGGATTTGGTAGCGCCCCTCCTGGCATCGTGAGGCCTCAAGAACCGGCTCGTAATAGCCCGTCAACAAGCCCGGAATGGTACTATCGACGATCCGATGAGGCTCAAAGTGAGTTTCAAAAAAAACCCGCGCCCCCGTGACGGAGTTCGGCTTTTCTTTCATTTCCAGTGTGTTACGGCAAACTTCAAGAAGGGGGCGCGGGGCCAGCGCCCGCTTGAGAATGGGCCCGCACGATCTCAGAAACGTCTCAAAGGCCGCCAGCGCGTCGTCTGATTGCCAACCCTCGATGTCCTCGTAGGCGACCGCCTCATAGCGGATCGCTATGCGCTCAAACGCCGGCAGAAAACTCGAGGGCATGTGAGATAGTCTGTGTCCCTGTAAGGCGAGCCCTAATTTCGCGACTCGGTGCCAATCAGTTTCCAGTTCGGATTCTGGCGGGCGGCTTCCGTCGAGACGTCACGACTAAAGGTAAAAATGTCTACGACTTCGTGCACCTTGCCGGAATCGCCTTCCATCAGCTTTCCGCTGCGGTCGAAGGTAGCCTTGATCAGCTGACTGACGAAGCGCACCGTAATTTGGGCCAAGCCCTTGTCTAACTCAGCTTCCGTGATGTCGGCCTTATTGATCCCTACGAACTTTTGATCGACACGCTCGCCGCGGGATTCACGATCGGCAATGGCAGCCGCGAAGCCCTCATAAACATCCTTGCTCAAGAGATCGCGCAGAACCTTGCGATTGCCCTCCGCAAAAGCGGTCACGATCATTTCATAAGCGGCGCGAGCGCCCGTAAGAAAGTGCTGGGGATCGAAATTCGGGTCAGCCTTCAGTATGTCCATGAGCCCACGAATAACGAGGCTGTCACCGCCCGCAATCGACTTTATGCGGGCTTCGGCTTCCGCAGTGGACACATCTGCCTCGGCAAGGGCTTCGGCAGGGGTTTCCTCCCGGTTTCGGCGCGGCAGAGCCACAACCTTGCCTGATTGGCTGGAGGCAGCGGAAGCACGCCTCTGCTCCTCACTGCGCAGTCTCTCGATACGCGCCTCTTCATCTCCCGTGCGCCGCCCGAGCACGCTCCTCAATTTGAGGACCACCACCAGAGCAACGATGAGCGAGATCAGTGTGAAAAGGTCGATTGTGCCATTCATACTTGGCGGCCTTTAAGGAAATTCAGAACCGGTGTCCGGAACAGGATGTAGGTCGGTTCTAGGGATTGGTCCAGGTCCTGTCGGCTGGAACCGGATCAACTTTAGAGCCGGGGATCTTCGCCTGTGTATGGGCTACTTTAAGGCACCGGACTTTCGAAGCCAACCTCAATGACGTAGTCTTCATGAAAGGATGGAAGGCGGACCACCGTTCTGGCCGTCCAGAACCACGGCGAAACACGATGCGCTTGAGCCTTATCATTGCATTTCTGGCATTGCCGCTTCTCGAGATCGCGCTTCTGATCAAGACCGGTCAGACGATCGGATTCTGGCCAACGCTGGCCCTCATCGCCGGAACGGCCATTTGGGGTACCATCGTGATCCGGCGCGAGGGCTTTTCCGCCATCGATCGCTTCGGTCAGATTTCTGAGCAATTGGCGCGAGGAGAAACGCCAGTCGCCCCGGTTTTGCATCATATGCTCACGGTGACCGGAGGCATGCTCCTCATTTTGCCGGGGATTCTGTGCGATGTTGCCGGAGCGTTGTTACTCGTCCCCGTGGTGCGGCGGGGCATCGGTCTCTGGGTGCGGAGCTTTTTTGCGATGGACGTCCCACCCGAGGCGGATTATCGGGATCCCGTCGATCAGAAGCTTGGACCAGTGATCGAAGGTGAATACACCCGCCTGGACGATTAAGTCGCAGCCTGCGCAGCCTCCATTAGCCGCCGCTGCAAGGCCGACCTTGCGAATTTCAGGCGGAGCATGCTAGCCAGCCGGGCAATTTGGCGTCTCTGAGACGCGCCCTTGAATATTGGCGGACCGGCGATGATGAGCGATCAGAAAGGCAAGAATGGCGGAGGAGCAACCCCGGAGAGGGCTGGACCTCCGATTCAGGCTCAGGTCCTGCTTCAGTACGTAAAGGATCTCTCATTTGAAAATCCCAACGTCGGCCGGCTGATGGAAGGACCTGGTGAAAATCCGAACCTCAAGCTCGAAATCAACGTCAATGCCCATCGGATGGGTCCGGACCTCTACGAGAGCGCCATTGACTTCAAGGCCCATACCAGCAGTGCCAACGGAACGATCTACATCTTGGAGACGGTCTACGCGGGACTGTTCAAGATCCAGAATATCCCGGAGCAAGCCCTTGAACCCTTCCTGCTCATCAATTGCCCGTCGCTGATATTCCCTTACCTGCGACGGCTCGCCGCCGACATCACCCGTGAAGGCGGATTCCCGCCGCTTCTATTGGATCCCATCGACTTCGCCGGCCTTTATCTGCGCCGTCAGCAGGAACAGGCGGAAGCCAAGCAGTCATTGAAGAGCTAATCGGACGCCGTCAGCGTCTTCTCGAGGTAGCGCCACCAGAGTGCTTTTTCGCCGAGCGTATCGACAAAGCGCCTATGTTCGGCCTCCAAATCGGGCGTCAGCCGTGGCGGAAGCGGGTGTGGGCGAACCCGTGCTTTGCCCTTCTTCCCGCTCGCATTCGTATTCCTCAGTCCCACATCAGAAGCCGCAAGCGATAATGCGGACTGGCGTTCGCCCAGAAGCTCGACGTAGACGATCGCCAGGAGACTCGAATCCATGAGTGCGCCGTGCTTGATGCGCTTTGAATTGTCGATGCCGTAGCGCTTGCAGAGTGCATCAAGGCTATTGGGTCCGGAGGGATGCTTGCGCCTCGCCAGCATCAGCGTATCAACCACGCGGGCCATCTCAATTTTAGGATATGCTACGCGTTCCAGCTCCGAATTGAGAAAGGCAATGTCAAACTGGGCATTGTGAATGACGAGCGTATCCTCAGCGACGAATTCAAGAAAACTCGGTGCTATGCTGGCGAACACAGGCTTATCCTTGAGGAACAATGTCGAAAGCCCATGCACCGCCTCGGCTTCGGCCGGTACGTCACGTTCAGGATTGATATAGCAGTGGAACTCGCGCCCGGTAGGGATGCGATTCAAAAGCTCGACGCATCCGATTTCAATGATGCGATCGCCTTTCTTGGGATCCAATCCCGTCGTTTCCGTATCGAGCACAATCTCGCGCATGTTCCCTCGCCGAAGAGTTAGAGCCAATGCCGTTTGAAAGCCTTGCATTCACGGTGCATCAGCCCTTCGATGATATGCGCCAGTTGTGCCTCGGTCTCGACCAGGCTGCCGCCGGTATCCACAACGTAGTCTGCCCGGCGGCGTTTCTCCTCGTCGCTCATTTGGCGTAACAAAAGTTGTTCAAGTTTTTCCGCCGTCATACCGGGCCGCTCGAGCACCCGTTTGCGTTGGACGTCTTGTGGAGCACTCACGACGAGAGTGACATCAACCATCCGGTCACGACCGGTCTCGAAGAGAAGTGGAATTTCGAGAACGGCCAGCTTTGCGCCCCGCGCGGCTTCGGATTTCAGAAACTCCCGTTCCGCGCGTTCGACCAACGGATGCACGATGGCCTCGAGAGCTTTGAATTTCTCAGGATCTCCCGCCAGCTGGCGCGCCAGCAACTGCCGGTTTACGCGCCCGTACTCGCTCGACCCAGGGAACGCCTTCTCGATTGCACTAACCGCCGGTCCTTCATAAAGCCGGTGCACTTCCGCATCAGCGTCGAATACGGCAATTCCGCGCTCGCGCATCATTGCGGCTACCGCGGACTTTCCCATGCCGATAGAACCCGTGAGACCAATCACTAGCATCAGTGTTTCTCGATATCCGCAACAATGAGGTCGTAGAGCTCTTTGGTTACCTCCGGTCTTACACCGAACCATTTCTCAAATCCGGGTGCGGCTTGATGCAGAAGCATGCCGAGCCCATCGAGCGTCCCTAGGCCGTGTGCCCGCGCGCTCTTCAGAAATTCAGTTTCCAACGGTACATAGACGATATCCGATACGATGCAGGCGCGATCGAGTCGTGCAAAGTCGACATCAAGGGATCCAACGCCTTTCATGCCGACAGCCGTAGCGTTAACGAGAACTCCGACATCACGAGACGCCTCGGACCGGCGATCCCAGTCGAGGGCTCTGACCCGGCTACCGAAGTGATCAGCAATCGATTGCGCCCGTTCCTGCGTACGGTTGAAGATGCGCACCTCCGGCACGTCCGCCTCGAGAAAGCCGTATACGATGGCTCGCGCCGCCCCTCCCGCACCTAGGATCGAGACCGGGCGCTTTTCTTGCGCCCAAGCCGGATAGCGAGACTCGAGGTAGGTCATGAACCCATAAGTGTCGGTATTGGCAGCAATGAGTTCATCCCCCTCGAGCCACAGCGTATTTGCAGCTCCGACGGCGATGGCGGAGGCTTCCCGCCGATCGGCAAGCGCGCATGCTGCTTCTTTATGAGGAACGGTCACGTTGCAGCCGGTAAGACCCTTGGCACTCAAAGAACGCAGGAAGGTCGCAAGATTCTCGGGCTTGACGGCTTCCTTGGTGTAGGTGCCGTCGATTTCGTAGTGCTTGAGCCAATAGCCGTGGATCAGCGGCGAACGCGAATGTTCGATCGGCCAGCCGATGACACAAGCCTTTTTCATACGGGTAAGATCCCTCGTGTGCGAAGTTCGGCAAGCAGCATCAGAAGTGGTAGTCCCAGGATCGTAAAGTGATCCCCTTCGATCTTTTCGAACAATTGCACGCCCAACGCCTCGACTTGATAAACACCAACGGAAGACAGGATGGTCTCACCGGTGCGATCAAGATAGCAGGAGAGAAACTCAGGTGAGAAATTCCGCATCGTCAAGCGCGCCGTGTCGACCGCCGTCCAGACGCACGCACCGCCTCTTGCGAGTGCAACGGCTGAGTGAAGCTCGTGCTGCCTGCCTCGCAATAGCATCAAGGTCGCCCGCGCTTCGGCCATGTCGCGTGACTTGTGAACAAGCTCGCGGCCCATAGACAAGATCTGATCGGCTCCGATCACATAATCAAGACAATGGGCCCGGCTTACGCATTCGGCTTTCGTTTGTGCCAAATGAACAGCCAACTCTTTTGGTTCGGCATCTGGCTTTTTGTGCAAGAAATCCGCCCGAATTCGCTCTTCATCGACAACAGCCGGCATAACGTCGAAACTAATCCCGGCCAATTGAAGCATGGCTTTTCGGGTCTGGCTTCCCGAGGCGAGGATCAGCCGCGCGTTCTCAGCTATCCCCGCCATCGGATCCTTCTCCATTGGCGGTCTGTCCGGTCTTGCGGTCGTGCATGAGCTTTATGATGGTTGCCGCGGTTTCTTCTATCGAGCGTCGTGTGACATCGATGATCGGCCAGCCGTAATTGGCGCAGAGGCGGCGAGAATAGGCGATTTCGGTAGCGATCATACTGCGATCTACATATTCGTCGAGATCACGGTCAGCGAGTAATAGGGCTCGGTGGCGGCGGACCTCAGAAATACGATCGGGACTGGCGACCAAGCAGACCACGAATGCATTGTGCGGCTCGGTTAACTGGATGGGCAATGGAAGTGAGGGGACGAGCGGCACGTTGGCTGTCTTATAACCGCGTTGGGCCAGGTAGATGCTTGTGGGTGTCTTCGATGTGCGAGAGATGCCCAGGAGTATGATGTCGGCGTCGTCAAGATTTTCAGGCAGTCGCCCGTCGTCATGGGCCATGGTGAAATTGAGGGCATCGATGCGGCGGAAGTAGTCGGCGTCGAGGACGTGCTGTCCAGCGACCGTGGGGGTCTTTGCCGCGCCGAGATAAGATTCGAACACCTTGAGAATTGGCGAAAGGACCGCGAGGCAGGGTACCTTAAGCTCGCGGCATTCCTTTTCGAGCTCATCGCAGAGCTCCTGTTTCACGAGGGTATAGAGCACGATGCCAGGGGCCTGCGCAATTTCCTGCAAGACCCGCTTCAGCTGCCTCTGGGTTCTCACCAGCGGATACATGTGCTCGATCGCGCGGAACTGCGAGTATTGAACGGCTGCTGCCTTGGCGATTGTGGTTAGTGTCTCCCCGGTCGAATCCGAGACAAGATGGAGATGAAAGAAACTGGCCGGAGTGAGTGGCATCGATTGTTGATCGCTTGTGGACGAATTCCCGAGTTATTCATGCTCCCGGAGCAGCGTTACGATAATCCGGCAGTCCGCGGCAGCTCATCCCCGTTGATACCCACATTTGGACCTTCGCGAATACGTTTTCTGTGGCCCTGAGGGCAAATTCCCATCCAGAACCCCTCTTCCAGCCCTTCAATTGCTACACACATGTTGTCCAATGGGGTTGCAATGACACATCGGGCTGCAACACATTGACGAGGAGTGAAGAATGACGGCCTAGTAGAAGAAGTGCTCCATCACCGCCAGATCTCGTCTCGGCAAGCCTGGTGGCTGAGAGCATGGGGATGACGTGTGGAGGAAATCGAAATTCCCAAAATGCATGGGTCTAAGAGTTATAATAACAACCTTAGATTCTCTATCTTTAAGATTTAAGTGAGTAGGACCGTCTTGGACATACCGACCCACACTAGCGCCACCTCTAGACGTTTTCTGGAGCCCTTTCGGGGAAAGGCCCTCTCTCCTCCACCGATCTGGCTGATGCGCCAGGCCGGGCGATACCTCCCCGAATATCGCGAGACCCGGGCCAAGGCAGGAAGCTTTCTCGAACTTTGCTATAATCCGCCGCTCGCTGCCGAAGTGACCTTGCAGCCCATTCTGCGTTACGGCTTTGACGCCGCGATCCTCTTTTCCGATATTCTGGTTGTACCGGACGCACTCGGTCAGCCGGTGCGCTTTGAGGAGGGAGAGGGTCCCCGGCTCGATCCCATTCGAAATGCCGCAGAGCTGACAAGACTCAATCCCGAAGCAACAAAGCCGAAATTCTCGCTCATAGCCGAAACGATTGTTCGTGTGCGCCGCGATCTGCCGAATGAAACG
>CAZSNH010000020.1:0-12162 GCA_964607855.1 uncultured Hyphomicrobium sp.
CACTCGAAGCTTCGCCTTCCGGTGTTTGAAAAGGGATGCCTAGGCTTTTTAGCTGGTTCAAATTGTGAGCGAAGTTGCACTCGAGGCGACCTGCTCCCACCTCCCCTGCAATTCGCACGTAATCCGAAAGTGACGAGATCGAGATCGCGAAAGCGCACGGCATTCCCGCCGCGAGATAGGACGCACACACGATCGATCTTATCGAGGTTCGGGGCATGGTCTTTCCTTGGCACCGCACACCCGAGACGAAGAGGCGAGCAACAAGTGTCCGGCTTGCTACGTTTCCGAGCAATGAGAGTAGCGGACAAGTTCGGCGAAGGGCTTAAGAAATTCCGAACAATTTATGTAGACTCGCTAAAACCTGTTCCGACGCGCCGGCTATCCCACTTGAGCGGGACCGACGAGGGAGAGCAACATGCGAACAAGCTCGGCCTGGCTCGAGCAACCGACCCGCTGGTAGATGTTCTTTAAGTGCCAGCGAATGGTATCGACCGACACTTCGAGTTCCTTCGCGATCTCCTCCGGGGAAAGACCGTTGACGAGGCCCAAGGCCACATCGGCCTCTCGGGGCGAGAGGCCGAGAACAGTACGAATGTCTTCTACGCTTGGCGGCTGAACGCGGCCGCGAAGCCGTAGAATGGCCAGCATTTGCGGTTCCTTGGTTGCATCGCTGAAAAGATCCTGATCCGGCCCCTCAGAGGCCGCCGGCACCATCACAAGCTCTAGAACATTGGGATTAGGCGCCCCGGCGATGGAAAAACTCATGAGGTGCCGGCTAGAACCGCGCGAACGCCCCTTCATGCCGCGGCCTGCTTCAATCAGCCTGTCGAGAGCCGAATTATCGTTGCGCGAGATCAGGCGAAACGCCCGGTCCACTTTGTCGACCTCGACAATGTGCTCATCGAGCGCCTTCCACGCAGGCGGATTCATGAACAGCACTTGGCGGCGATCGTTCAAGATGAAGACGGGGTTGACCTGCCGCACGAGGCCGTCCTCCAGGGCCTTGGCGCGCTCGCGCCGCAAGGCCCATCGGATGGCGAGCGCGCGCTGCAAATGCGGCGCGAGCCCATTTATTAGAGCCAACGCCTCCGGCTTCATTCCGGCAATCCGCTCATGAGCACAGGTGGCAATGAAAAGAGCTCGCCTGTCGGAGCCATCCCAGAGCTTCACTCCGAAGCCGCCGCCGATCCCGAACGGTTTCAAAAATTGCTGATAAAAGGGCGTCTGCATTATCGAGGCGAGCGGCACATGGTCCTCCGTCGAAAAGGCAACACCACAGTCGATCTGCTTGACGATAGAGATCCAGGGCGCCGTCTCGGCATGATTCTTGAGCAATTCCTCAAGCGCCCCACTCGGAAAATTGTGATGGATCACTTGAACGCCGTAGTGGGAACTCAGCGAGCGAACGAAAATGGCAACCGACGTGAGAGGGACCGCCTCGATGAATTTTGCGAGGAAGGCTTTCCACTCATTTGGAGAGCTTGCAGCGGCGTAGATGGCCTCGATGAGCTCGTAGAGATTATCGCTGGCCACGACAGGGCGGATGACCTCTGCGTGCGATTGAGGCCGAGTGAATCCTTGTGCCCCATCGACCATAGATGTCTCTTCGCCGCAAAAAGTGACTGATCTGTGGGCAGATATAATCAATGAATTGAACAGTCGTCAATCTATAGGCGAGAGTTCAAAACCATCAGAATTGGCTCGGAAAAATGTCGATATGAGTTTCGAGAATTTGTTAGTGCCGCGGCTTATTTTTTTGAACAGCTAGAGCGAAAATAGCTCATCTCTTGTGCCCAATTTATATGCACGAGCAGACGGGAAAATGCCATGGCGAGGCACTCTCTTAGCTAATGCGAATGCGCGCCAGAGAGCGCGAAAATCACAGAAAATTTTGCGCTTCAGCCGCTGGAAATCCGCTCGATCTGCGCGCCGCAGCGAGACAGCTTTTCCTCAAGTCGCTCAAAACCTCGATCAAGATGATAGACGCGGTTGATCATGGTTTCGCCTTCCGCCATGAGCCCGGCAATGACGAGCGACACGGATGCGCGAAGATCGGTCGCCATCACAGGCGCACCTTTGAGGGATCTGACGCCCTTCACGGTCGCGGTGTCTCCATGGAGATGGATATCCGCGCCGAGGCGGGCGAGTTCCTGAACGTGCATGAACCTGTTCTCGAATATCGTCTCGCGGATGACGCTCGTGCCCTTAGCGCGCGTCATCAGCGCCATGATCTGAGCCTGCAAGTCGGTCGGGAAACCGGGGAACGGCTGCGTCTCGACGGTCACTGGCTCGATCCCCGATCCGTTTTGCACGACTCGAATGCCATCGGCCACATCGGTGATTTCGGTGCCCGTCTTGGCGAGTTCGATGAGCGCCGTATCCAGGAGATTGCGCCGTGTGCCGGAGAGCGTGACGTCTCCACCAGTTGCCGCAACCGCCATGGCAAACGTTCCCGTCTCGATGCGATCCGGGACGACCGTATGAACTGCACCCTCCAACCGATCGCGTCCTTGAATTCTGAGCGTCGAGGTTCCGATACCCTCGATTTTGGCGCCCATTTTCACGAGACAATCCGCGACATCGCCGACTTCGGGCTCTCGCGCTGCATTTTCGATGACTGTCTCTCCCTTGGCCAAAGCAGCCGCGAGCAGAATGTTGTGCGTGGCCCCGACCGAAACTTTCGGAAAGATGATGCGCGCGCCATGAAGGCCCTTGGGTGCTTTGGCGACGACATAACCCCTATCGATGTCGAGTTCGGCACCGAGGGCCTTGAGACCCATGAGATGAAGATCCACGGGGCGCGTACCGATGGCGCAGCCTCCGGGAAGCGAAACCCGCGCCGTCCCCATCCGAGCAATGAGTGGGCCCAAAACCCAGAAGCTTGCTCTCATGCGCGAGACCATTTCATAGGGCGCTGTTGTGTCGACAATGTCTCGGGCTGTGAGGTGGAAAGTCTCGCCGATGTGCTGCGGCTGTCCTGAACGCTTGCCGTCGACAGCCAGATCAACGCCATGATTTCTGAGAATTCGGGCGAGCAGGTGTACGTCGGCAAGATTGGGAACATTCTTGAGAGTGAGCCGGTCGTCGGTCAAAAGCGACGTAATCATCAAAGGGAGCGCCGCATTCTTGGCGCCCGAGATCGGAATGCGCCCCTGAAGCCGCTCGCCTCCGGTGATCTTGATCCGATCCATTATCAAGGGTTCCCTGTTGTGGACGAAGGACGTGCCAGAAAGTCACGACACGTCATGATTCGCTCTCTCCTCGCAGTGAATAGTCGCTCGCGCGAGCCGAGGGCAAGAGCCAAGGACTGATTATTCCTCGTCCGGGTTCTTAGCCTCTCCCGTGTCACCGCCAGTTCCCTGACCTGGCTCAGCCAAATCGCTCGCACACGTTTTTCTCGCCCGGGCCTGGGCTTTGCGCTTTGCGAGATTGGCCCTCAAGGCCTGGCTCAATCGCTCCGATCGATCCCGATGCCGAGCCGATTTTTCATCATGATTACCCATCAGATCTGCCATTTTGTCACGCTAGCTGTTGCCATCCACTTCACAGGTCAAGGCCCGCGATCAGGCTTGCTCCTCCCATAGGCTTGTGGCAGTGTCGCGCCGCTTCGACAAGGCCCGATAACCCGTTTCGCTCCGGAACGCAGGCATCCTTTGGGCGGAGCATTCGGGCCAGTCTGCTGCCGTAGCTCAGTGGTAGAGCACTCCCTTGGTAAGGGAGAGGTCGGTAGTTCAATCCTACTCGGCAGCACCATCACTTTCCTAGAGTATCCGAGGACAATCTGAGGGCAGGCCCGATTGGATGCCCATTAGATCGTTGCGAACGCGTGCGGAACAGTACGCGAATATGGCCGAGGCGGTGGCCCCAAGCTAACACTAAGTGCTTCGCGTCGCGCGCTCGTTTCCAGTGGCCTTTGGGGAGTGAGGGACCCATGTGTTGGCGGAGACTGATCGGCATTCATGGTCAGCTTTGTCGGCAGGGAACAGATTGCATCGCCTTATCTTCCGTCGCCGGCTGAGAACGGCGCGTATTGCAGAATGATGAGCTTATTTCACAGGCAGCATCTTAAATTCCCGGCGTTGCCTGAGGCGAAGCAGCAAGCTAGTCCATGGTGCTCACATGCGTTTCGATGGATTCCCTCTTCGGCATGGGATGGTAAGAGCGGCGATGGGAAAAAAACGAAGCCGTCCCTCTCCGCGCATGTAGGGTTCGATCGCAATCCGGGCATGATGCAGCTGTGCCGAGAGACGACAGAGCACCCCTTCGGCATCATTGTAGCCTTGATGGGCCCCACACGTGGAGTTGACCGCTACGGAAGCTGCTTGTCGGGTGTATCAATGGTCGCCTAGGGTGGATTGAGGCGCTGCCGGATGCAACCGGACTCCGCCAAACCCTGGAATGCGTGACCGGCATGCCGCTGCTCGATGTGAGGCACCTACAAAAGGCCTATCCCACCGGGGAAGGTCTCCTTCAGGTTCTGCAAGATGTCTCATTAGAACTCGAAGAGGGCGTGAGCCTCGCCTTGACCGGAGAATCGGGAAGCGGGAAGAGCACGCTGCTTCATCTCATCGCCGGACTTGACCGGCCTGATGCAGGTGAGATCCGGATCGACGGCCGATCGATCGTGGGGCTCTCTGATTCTGATCTTGCAGCCTTGCGCAGATCGAGCGTCGCGTTGGTGTTCCAGCAATACAATTTGATACCGTCACTTGATGTCGCCTCAAACCTATCCTTTCAAAGCCGCTTGGCGTGCCGGACTGATCCTTCCTGGCTCGCAACATTGGCTTCACGGTTGGGTTTGACCGAGTGTCTCGGGCGCTATCCGGAACAGCTTTCCGGCGGCCAGCAGCAGCGCCTCGCCATTGGGCGGGCCTTGGCGGTCCGGCCAAAGCTTCTCCTGGCGGACGAGCCGACCGGTAATTTGGATGAGGCGACCGGCGATGCGGTTCTCGATTTGATGCTTTCACTTGTGGCGACGACCGGAGCCGCCCTCCTCATGGTCACTCACTCAACGCGTCTGGCGGCAAGGCTCGATCGGCATCTGCATCTGCACGCAGGTCAACTGACATGATGCTTAGAACCGCCCTCGCCGCTCTTCTTTCCCACTGGCGGTGGCGCCCGATCCAGCTCTTGACGTTGGTTTTGGGGCTCGCTCTGGCGACGGCCTTGTGGTCGGCCGTGCAAACGATCAATAGCGAGGCCCGCGCCAGCTACGCCCGCGCCGCGGCGATCCTCGGTCAAGACCAGCTGGCCCAGTTGATCCGCGAGGACGGAAGGCGCATCGACCAGGAGGTGTTTGTCACGCTTCGTAAGGGAGGATGGCTGGTCTCGCCCATCCTCGAAGGAGTGCGCCGGTTCGCAGATGCGAGAGTTCGAGTGCTGGGATTTGAGCCATTGACCTCGCCATCCCAAGCCCAGATGCCGCATCTTTCCGCGCGTGGTGCCTTGCGCGACTTCATCAACGGTCCGGGTGTAATCTACGCGGCACCGCAAACGGCGGCGATGCTTAGAGGTCACCTCAGCCAACGCGTCCACGATAAGGCGGATCTCCCACTTGGGTTGGTCATCACAGATATTGCGCAGGCACAGGTCCTACTCGAGGCGCCAGGTCAGATCTCCCGGCTCGTGCTGTGGCCGGAACAACCCTTGGGTCGAAAGTCGCTCAAGAATCTGGTCCCCGAGCTCCATCAGATCGAGCCAAACGCTGGGAATGGCCTGGCTCGGCTGACAGACAGCTTTCACCTCAATCTGACGGCATTCGGTTTTCTTTCGTTTTCTGTGGGTCTCTTCATCGTCCACTCGACGATTGGCCTTGCGTTCGAGCAGCGAAGGCCCATTTTCCGCACTCTGCGCGCAGTGGGGCTTCCCGCACGATCGCTGATGGTGTTGTTGCTCGGCGAGCTTCTTCTCTTCGCCATCCTTGCGGGCCTTCTAGGTGTGGGTCTTGGCTACTTGATAGCGGCTGCTCTCTTGCCCGATGTCGCGGCCACGTTACGAGGGCTTTACGGGGCCCATATCGAAGGATCGGTCGCGCTACGGGGCTCATCCGTTGTCCAGGGGATCGCAATTGCTTTTATCGGCACACTCGTCGCTGCGGCCCAGGGCCTCTGGAAGATCTGGTCCTTACCACTCCTGGCATCGGCCCAGCCCCAGGCTTGGCTTGGCGCCTCCGAACGCGTGCTGCGGTTTCAGATCGCGACTGGAGCTGTTCTCTTCATCGTTGCCGCCGGCATATCCCTGTTCGGCTCGGGTCTCTTTTGGGGCTTTATGCTTTTGGCCACCCTCTTCTTGGCATCCGCTCTCATCCTGCCCTTCTTATTGACCGTCTTCTTGAAGCTGGGCCAGCGCAATTCCCGTGGCCCGCTATCAGAATGGTTCTGGGCAGATACACGCCAGCAACTGTCGGGCCTCTCTCTGTCGCTCACCGCGCTGCTTCTCGCCCTAGCCGCCAACGTGGGTGTTGGAACAATGGTCTCGAGTTTCCGCCAAACGTTCGTCGGCTGGCTCGACCAGCGCCTTGCCTCCGAACTTTATGTGACGGCCCGATCGGAAAAGGAGTCCTCGGCAATCAAGACCTGGCTTGCTTCGAGAGCCGACGCGGTCCTTCCCATCTGGAGCGCGGAAGCTCAAATCGCAGGCGCTCCCGCAACCATCTACGGCTTCGCCGATCATGTGACGTACCGGGACAACTGGCCGCTTCTGTCAGCTGAAAAGGGCGCTTGGGATCAGGTTGCTCGTGGAGAAGGGGTCCTCATCAATGAGCAACTGGCCCGTCGCCAGAAGCACAGTCTGGGCGATCGGATCACCCTCCCCGGAGGATGGCAAACCCGGATTGTGGGAATTTACTCTGACTATGGCAATCCACTCGGCCAAGTCATGGTCGGGATCGAGCAGCTACTTAATCGCTTTCAGGATGCACAGCGCCTGCGCTATGCGATCCGCGTCGACCCGGCAAGAGCTTCAGCCTTGGCCGCGGAATTACGGAATGCCTTTGACTTGCCGGAGGAGAACCTCATTGATCAAGCTGCCATAAAGGCATTATCGCTGAACACGTTCGAGCGCACGTTCGCGGTCACCGCCGCATTGAACGTGCTCACCCTGGGTATCGCTGGCATGGCCATCTTTGCCAGTCTGCTCACATTATCGTCGATGCGCCTGACGCAAGTCGCACCTGTCTGGGCCATTGGCGTAACGAAACGCGATTTGGCGCTGATGGAAGTGGGACGCAGCATTCTTCTCGCAGCTCTCACCTCCCTCATTGCGCTTCCGCTGGGGATCGGACTGGCTTGGGTGCTGCTCGCGGTGGTGAACGTGGAAGCGTTCGGATGGCGTCTTCCCATGTATCTCTTTCCCGTTGAGTGGCTGCGACTCGTATGTTTGGCGCTATTGGCGGCTCTGTCAGCAGCGGCATTGCCGGCAGTGCGTCTGGGGCGCCTCTCGCCAGCGCAGCTTCTCAAGGTTTTTGCAGATGAGCGTTAGGGCATGGCTCACCTATTGCTGCCTCACAGCCGCCAGCGCTGCGGCTTGGGCGCAGGGTTTTGCCGGCTTGGGATCGGATGCCGAAGGTTTCTCCGTCCCCAAGCCTGGAACGGTGCTCGTGTTCCCAGCGGACCACGGTGCCCACACGGACTTCCGTATCGAATGGTGGTACGTCACGGCAAACCTGCGCGGCGCTGACGAAAAGGACTACGGTATCCAATGGACGCTTTTTCGCTCGGCACATGCCCCTTTCGAACGTGGGGACTGGTCCAGTCCCCAGGTCTGGACGGCTCACGCGGCAATCACGACGCCATCGAAGCATTTTGTTGCCGAACGCTTTGCCCGGGGTGGAATCGGACAGGCCGGCGTTAGCGTTGCTCCCTTCTCGGCATGGATTGATGACTGGCAGATGGTCAGCCGTGCTGGAGCGGATGCCGATCCCTTATCACATCTTGAGGTCAGGGCTAGTGCGGCTGACTTCTCTTATGATCTTAAGCTCTTGGCCGAAGGTCCGCTCGTTCTCCAAGGACAGGATGGATATTCGGTGAAGTCGGAAAAAGGGCAGGCAAGTTATTATTACTCCCAGCCATTCTACCGTGTTACAGGAACACTCAACTTTCCCGATGGTCCGCTTAACGTCACCGGCCAAGCCTGGCTTGATCGCGAATGGTCCTCGCAGCCACTTGCTTCTGACCAGACGGGATGGGATTGGTTCTCACTGCACTTTGATACCGGCGAGAAGCTGATGGGGTTCCGGCTAAGAAGCAAGGACGATGAGTTCACCTCGGCAACTTGGATTGAACAAAACGGCAGGACGGAAGCCCAAGAGAGGGGTGCGCTTCGCCTCATACCACTTGAAACGACGGTGGTTGCCGGCCGCGACATCCCAATTCGGTGGCGCCTTGAGCTTCCCGCCAAAGGCGTGAAGATCGAATCCCGGCCGCTCAATACCCAGTCTTGGATGACAACGCAGTTTCCTTACTGGGAAGGCCCGATTACCTTTAGCGGAACCCATAAAGGGCGGGGCTATCTCGAAATGACAGGATACGAGTAGAACCGTCTTTGTCTCCCTCGAACTCCGGCGATCACCGACCGCCGCGAATGTAGTATTCGAGTTGCTCGATTGTGAACTTCTGCTCGTCGATGATGCTCTTGACGAGGTCTCCGATCGACACCAGCCCCACGACCTTGTCGTCCTCGAGCACCGGTAGATGACGAACGGCTCTCGCCGTCATGACGGCCATGCACTCCTCAACGGACTGATCGAGACGTGTGCAGATGACGCGCTTCGACATGATCTCGCTGACTGGCGTTGCCGGAGACGTCCGTCCTTTCAAGACCACTTTGCGGGCGTAGTCCCTTTCGGTGACGATGCCGGCAAGGCCGCTGCCATCAAGAACCACCACGGCCCCGATGTCGTGCTTCGCCATCAGCTTCAAAGCCTCGAGCACCGAGGCACTGGGTCCAATGTGATGGACCTCATGACCCTTCTTGCGAAGGACATCGCGAACTTTGGACACGGGCCGCCACCTCCCGGAAACTGAACACGGCCGGGCCAGGCGCGAAATGCCTCCCCGTCACGGCCGCCTCTAAATGCCCCAGCCTGTCACCGGAAGCACTTGACCGGTTATACCGGCAGAGGCCTCCGACGCCAGAAATACCGCGGTTCGTGCAATATCTTCCCGCTTTGCCCAGCGTTTGAGATCCTTTGGCTTCATTGCAGCAATGTTGGATTCCGTATCCACCAATCCGGGAGCGATGGCATTCACCCGCACTCCTATGTCACGGCCCTCGAGCGCGAGGGTGCGCGTGAGGGCCTCGATTCCGGCTTTGGCACAATTATAGGCCACCATATTGGCTTGCGGCTGCCCGGCACGTGAAAAATTTATGATCACGCCTCCGCCGCCATCACGCATGCGGAGCATCGCGGCGCGCGAGCATAGGAAAGTCGTTAAGAGATTATTGGATAGCTCGTGCTGCCAATCGTCGACGGAATGCTCTATCGCAGGCTTATATCGCGTGAGCCCCCCGGCAAGGTTCACCAGTATGTCGATCCTTCCGTACTCCTTCATCATCTGCTCGGTAACGCCATTGGTCTCACCCTCATTTGTGAGATCGCCGAAGAGTGCCAAAACCTTGCCGCCGAGTGCGCGCAGCTCGCGGGCTCTCTCATCAACATTGGCGCGCGTACGCGCTGCGATCCCGAGACTGGCACCCTCACTGGCCAGGGCCTGAGCCACGGCCAGCCCCACCTGCCCCTTGCCGCTGACGCCGGTCACGAGGGCAACCTTGCCGTCGAGTATCTTCGACATGGCCACAACTCCTTTTTGGACCTGCCTCATCCTCCGCGTGAGGAAAGCAAATGGTCCGCTGTCAATCAGTGCACAAGAGGCGTGAAGGAAACGTGCTCGATCCTGCTCGAGACGCCGGTGTCAAGTCAGTCAACGCCTGCTTCAGTGGTTTCTCGTACTGATGTGGGCGTGAGGAACATCGGCCATCAGCCGGTGAAAATTTCTGCCGGTTACGTGCACCAGCGTGCGATGATCGCCGCCTTCGAAGTAGATGTCTTTGAAGCCTTCCAGGCTGTCGTCTATGACAGTGGGCAGCCCATAGGCGCCCCCCACTGGGGGAACGGCGCCAAGCTCGCAGTCCGCGAACACAGACGCAACCTCCGTCTCCGTTGCCAAGCCGACCGGCTGCCTCAGCCAAGCGCCGAGCTCCTCCAACTGGATGTGTCGCGACGCGGGAACGACCGCAAGCAGGAACCCGTTCTTGCGCTTTATGAGAACGCCCTTGGCGAGGTTATCCTCCGGAATAGCGCTTGCTTCTGCCGTCGCCGAAGAGCGCATCGTTCGTTCGTGCTCCATGACGTCGTAGGGCACGCCTCGGCCTTCTAAGAATTGCTGAAGCGATATTGCGATTCCCATGGCCAGTCTCCCTTTCGGCCGCCAGATATTCGGCCTTTTTTTCGACCAGCGGATCGAGACCGTCGCATCACTTGCCGGCAGGGCGATTGAAATGCCCATCCGCCCGGGGGTGTCTCCCCGGACACTGCGAAGGGCCGTCCGTGATGCGTACTCTCTTGCCGCCCAATCGCTACGGATCAAGTAACTCTAATCTCTTGTCGCGACGCTCGCAACGCCCGTCTAAGTCTGATCGAGAGACACGCTAACTGCCATCGAAGACTGACTGCCGCCGGTCCGCTAAAAGGCAAGCCGTGCTCCGGGGAAGACCTGGGCGAGGTCTAATTGGCAGCAACCGGCCGAGCGCTCGGTACTCCTCAATCGCGTATGGTAAGACTTACCGGCCGGCCCCTCGCCCATATCATCCACTTCGGGGCGAGAAGTATCATGTGAGGCCCTAACTGACAGAGGCCCGCTTGCTGCCAGGAATTGATATTGAGGGGGCGGAGTGAGAAGTGGTGAACGGCCGCCCCGTGGAGGAGGTCATGCAGGACGATGTGTTTAATATGTCGCTTCGAAAGTTCCTCAAGCAGGTTGGAGTAACTTCGCAGCAGGAAATCGAGCGTGTTGTGCGCGAGAAGTCGCTACGCGGCAAGGGCACGCTCAAGGTTCGGATGGTCCTCACCGCCGACGGCGTGGACCTTCACCATGTGGTCGAGGGTGCGATCGAGCTTGGCTGAACAACGGCCAAGTGGCCAGAGAGCACTCCCAGAACAGCCTCATGCTGCCTTAAGGTGTGCCGAAGCCGAAGGCTCGACGAACCCCGTTCCCTCGCGGTCTCGCCGAGCAATAACCGCCGCTGCATCGCAGCAATCTTTTTGCTTTGCAGGTATGTCCCACCGGCACGGCGGGATCTTGAAGGCTACGTGTCAGTACTTAGCTCAAATGCATGGACACGGGCTCCCGTTCGAGCTCGCAATGTCGACCGAAGGAGGTTGGCTATGAATATCAGAGAAAGCATCACGACCAATTGGCAAGACTTCCTCAACCTCTTGCTGGGTTTGGGGTTGTTCGTTTCGCCTTGGGTCTTCGGCTATACCGCCCAGGAGAATGCTGCGGGAAATGCATATCTCGCTGGCCTAATCATCGCTGCCATGGCACTCGCCGCACTCTACGCCTTTCAGGAATGGGAGGAGTGGGTAAGCGGAATACTCGGTGTATGGCTCATTATCGCCCCTTGGGTGATGGGTTTCAGCGCTGTTGGCGCAGCGATGTACTCTCATGTTGTGATAGGCATCGCGGTGCTCGTCCTCGCGATTTGGTCAACGAGCAGACATGGCTCCGGGCATCTGACTGCCGGGCGCTAAATACAGCAACGAGGGGCATACCCGTTGACGGTTGCTCGAAAGTCGTCCGTTAGCCGTGCGTTTGTTCCCGGTTTCTAGATCGGGCGTCGGCGGGCGGACGTTGCACTGCCGGTTGGAATGGCGGGCGCGGCATAGCTAGATCTCATGCCGCGACCGCAAGGGGGTTTGCGGTCTCAATGCACGACACCCATGGATCTCCCTCGAGCGCGCCTCCTCCGTGCCCCCTGTTGGGGCGAAGCCTCACCTCCTACATTGACGTTATATCGAGAGCTTATAGACGCGCCGGGACAACCGCATGCTGGCGAGGATTTAGCAGCTCTGCGGGTGAATTCGTCCAGCGGCGCCTCGGCGAAACTGGAGGAGGATTGCCTTCATGAAGACCGACAAATGGGTGGTCGCAGTGAACGTCAGCA
>CAZSNH010000020.1:12172-14722 GCA_964607855.1 uncultured Hyphomicrobium sp.
CGGCGGCTAGGAGGACAGATAGCTCTGGCGACATGGAGCAGCTCGAGCTCTTGGAGTTGATTCTGGTATCGGAGCACGACACGAAGAGTGCGGCCCTCAAGGACGCTGCCCTGAGAAGGGCGCGCAAAGATGGCTGGCGATATGTGGTTATGTCGCGTCGCGACTACGATTCAAAATCGAGGCCAACAACGCCACGAGCCGCCTGAATTGAGGGCGGCACTCGGGAAGCATGCGCGGTTTCGAGCACATTGGTGGACAGAGGATACCTAAGCTGCGCTGGTTGGGGGGTAACGCCACGATTGGCCAGTAAATCGTGATAGCTGCTATTCCTTGTCTGTGTGGCCGAGGGCGCGGTCCGGCGCGATGCGATCGCGAACCAGCCGCTTGATCTCCTTGATTTCGGGAAAACGCCCAACATCTTTGCGCGACCAGATGAGCTCCCCCTCAACACGGACCTCGAACAGACCGCCACTGACGTCCGGCGTGAGAATAATCGAGCCAAGCTCTTCTGCGAATGTCGCCATCAGCTCCTGTGCCATCCAGCCAGCCCTCATCCCCCAGCCGCACAGCCGACAGTAGGTGATCTCGACCGTGGGAGCTTTGGGCACTCGTGCCTCGCCCAGTTGCAATAAAACCAATTCTGCCCGACGCGCCTCGCGCTGTGCACAGCTGCGTGGAGGAGTCGGGACGGCATATAGCATATAATAGGTCGTATGGGACGCGGAGGTTGACAGTGCTAGCAAACGATGGAATCGCGACGAGGATTCGAGGCGTGCTTCTCGACCTCGGAGGCGTTGTCTATGTCGGCAGCACGCCGCTTGAGGGCGCACTCTTGGCGATCGACCGGCTGCGATCTGCCGGCATTCCGCTGCGCTTCGTCACCAATACGACGCGCCGTTCGCGCCGGCGCGTTATCGCTGATCTCCGGCAGATGGGCCTTGATGTGTCGGAGGGCGAGTTACTGACCCCGGCGCTCCTCGCACGCGAGTTTCTCGAGAGGTACTCTCTGTCACCATTCCTCGTTGTGCATCCGAATCTGGAGGAGGACCTTGCCGGAATGCCTTCAGGTCTGAAGGAAGCCGTCGTGGTGGGCGACGCAGGGGAGCATTTCACGTACGACCGCCTCAATCGCGCCTTTCGCAAGCTCGTTGGCGGTGCGCCGCTTCTGGCTCTGGCGATGAACCGGAATTTCAAGGATGCCGACGGCTGTCTCAGCCTGGATGCCGGCCCCTTCGTCGCCGCTCTCGAGTATGCGAGCGGGGCGAAGGCAGTGCTCTTCGGCAAGCCTTCTCAGCAGTTCTACAAGTTGGCCGTCGAAGGTCTCGGATGCGAGCCGGGCGACATCGCAATGATCGGTGACGACATAGAGTCTGACGTAGTGGGCGCCATGGCCGCGGGCCTCAAGGGGGTCCTGGTGCGGACCGGAAAATACCGGGCCGGAGACGAGACCAGGATTGCGACGATGCCGGACCATGTCGCAAACAGCCTAGCCGAGGCTGTGGCGTGGATCGTAAGGCAGAACGGATCGTAGCCTCACTCGTCCGCACTGGCAGGTTAAGGTGTAACTTTGCGGGCCGGCTGGACGTCAATCGAAGGTGTGAAGCTCTGGCCATCGCCATTGTGCCGATTGCGGCATATGAACATCGGCCACTCAGGCGCGAGCACATGTCATTTCTGCATATCTTCACTTCTTCTTATTTGCGGGACACCTCGAGCAAACTTTCTCCGATATTCGCAAATCATATCTTGCAATCTGCATGTTCCGAACCAACGTCTCTTGTTACGCGCTGTGGAGGCATGTTGTTTCGATCGCCCGACAACGCAACAGATCAGCGATACGAGGAGTGCTGCATCATGTGTGATTATTCATTGGAAATGTATCGCAGTAAGCCCGCCGTGGTGGGTGAACGCTATGAAACCACAAGGTTCCCGAGTGGAAGCGTGGGATTCATCTCACCAGGCGATGCAGATACCGCGGTTTGCATGGCTTATGACACGCGCCTCGAGCTTAAGAATATTCGTCGCGACGTTCAGCTGGGGCTCGGTATTCCAGAAACCGCCGAGGCCACTTTTGCTCGCATCGAAGGTGGCCCCCATCATGATGGCGTTCGCTTTAACAACGGCCGGGAGATTACCCTTCAGCAGCTTGGACCGGGAGTGAGCGCAAGCGTCATCGATGCGTTGACGCGGCCCGTCGTGCCGGCGCCGGCGCCGAAGTTTGAGCGTGCACTAGAGCCTGTCGCTCGCGATTGACGGGGCCCTTCTCGCCCCGATAAGCTGCGCTGTCAGCGGGGCGATGGAACAGCTTTCATTCCGCCTGGTTGGCAGACGGCCGGGAACGTGTTTGGACGTCCCGAGTTCGAGACAACGATTAGTTGTTGCGCGTCCTCAAGATGCAGCACTGCAATGCGAGCGCCGGCGCGACGAACGGGGTATACCTCACCCTGAAGCGATACCTGTCCCCATCGGCTGCGGCTTCTCGCAGGCGCGGCTGATCTTCTGTCGGCGCAAAGAGAAAGGGCCGCCATTTGATGGCGGCCCGACTGCCTC
>CAZSNH010000021.1:0-14662 GCA_964607855.1 uncultured Hyphomicrobium sp.
CTTTGCGTGAGGCGCCAAAGATTCCTTGCGCGTGCGTGCGTGTGGCTTGAGCGGGCAAAAAATAAATTGATCATGCCCATCGAGCGCATTCATTGGAGCACAAGCTTTTTTGCTTCGGCAAGAACCTCCTCGGCGTGCCCAGGCACCTTGACCTTGCGCCAGGACCTGGCAATTCGGCCCTTGGGATCGATCAGGAACGTCGCGCGCTCGACGCCCATGTACTTTCTCCCATACATGGATTTTTCCACCCAGACTCCATAAAGGTTCGCCACCGCTTTCTCTTCATCGGCCGCAAGGCGCACGGCGAGGCCGTGTTTTGCCAGGAATTTTTTGTGACTTTCGATGCTGTCCGGCGACACGCCGATAATCTCGGTATCAAGCTTCCGGAATTGATCCACAAGGCACGTGAAATCTTTGGCTTCCTGTGTACAACCGGGTGTGTCGTTTTTCGGGTAGAAATAGAGTACGACCGGCCGGCCCTTGAGGCTGGAAAGGCGAATCGGTTGCCCGTCGGCATCGGGAAGTTCGAAATCGGGAGCTTTGGCGCCGTCCTGTAACATGCTGCAACTGCCTTTCTTTTGTCGCTTTTGAACACACTCATCGCCTTTCGGGGTAGAGCTGTCATCCTGGGGCTGCCGAAGTGCACCCCGGCGTTGTGCGCGTGGACTGTGATTGAGCCGAATGATCGGGTCAATTCGTGAGTGATTTTCGGAAGCCGCGCACGTGCAATGAGCAGCGAAAGGGGCAGACTTGGAGACGACGAGCAGACCGAGCCTTCGAACCCGGACGAGGCCCTCCCAACCAAACTTTGTGAAGGCGCTGGTACCCTCGCGTTTTGCAGGCGCGAAGCGTATTGCGGGCCAGATTGGTCTGTTCCTGCTGCCGGTGGTGCTCCTTGCTGCGATGGCCGCCGCAGTCGGTTATGTGCGCTTGCGGCACGGACCCGTGTCGCTGAAGTTCATTGCGGCACCGATCGAACGTGGCATCAGCGCCGGCTTGGGTGGGGTGTCGGTGCGCATCGACGACGCGCTTCTCATGCTGGGCGAGGGGGGCGGGATCGAGTTTCGTCTCTCCAATATTTCGTTGGCGGAGAGGGACGGAGATCTCGTCGCATCGGCACCCGTTGCCACAATCGAGCTTAGTCCCGGAAGCTTCTGGGCCATGCGCGTGGAGCCCTCCCGCGTTTTCCTGATCGAACCCAGACTTTCGCTCACATATTCGAAGGCCGATGGCCTCAAGGCCTCGTTCACCCGCACACGCGAGGCGGCAACAGCGGAAACCGCCGGCACGCATTCCCAAGAGGTGCCGGCAGCCACGCAAGGCGAAGTGCAAAATGATACGGAGCCCCCTTCAAAGGCTGTCGAACTCGATCTCATGCGCATTTTCGCGGAAGGCGCTTCGCGCGCGCGCAGCGGCGAGGATGCCACCAACAATCTGCGCGAGATCGGCATTCGCAATGCCCTCGTTTCGCTCGATTACGAAGGGGTTAAGAGCGAATGGCGGGTTGCTGAAGCCGCCATCGATCTCGAGCATCGCAAACGGCGGAGCGTCGTTTCCGGTTCAGCCCGCATTGTTTCCCAGCAGGGCCCTTGGGCCGTGTCGTTTCATGCCGAGGATAGCGAGAAGAGCGGCACCATCAGCCTGCAAACCTCCGTGCGGGATCTGATCCCACGCAGCCTTGCACGTGCCATACCGTCTCTGAGCTTTCTAGAGGCGATGGATCTCGCCGTGGCGGCCGATGCGTCGTTCGAGATCAGTCATGCCGGACGGCTGCTCTCGTCCAACATGGCAATTGCGCTCGGCGCCGGCCAGTTCAACGTTTCGGCAAACTCCCGCGCCACCTCGGCGATTGACGCGGGCCTCATCAGCCTCAACTACGACGCGGTCAAGGGCGAACTCAAGTTGCAGCCTTCGACGATTAAGTCGGGTGAGAGCACAATGACGCTCGAGGGATTAGCAACTCGCGCGGAGAGCGAAGGCCAAGGTGGGCTTTGGTCGTTTGAGATCAAGTCCAAAGATGGATTGCTGGCGGCCGAGGAGTTCGGCATTCATTCCGTAGAGGCAAGCTTCCACGGTTCCGGAACATACAATCCCACAGATGGAAGCCTGCAGCTTGCCGGAGTATCCCTCAAGGCAGGCGAAGCCGAGATCGCCA
Source organism: uncultured Hyphomicrobium sp. (assembly GCA_964607855.1). Classification (GTDB taxonomy): domain Bacteria; phylum Pseudomonadota; class Alphaproteobacteria; order Rhizobiales; family Hyphomicrobiaceae; genus CAZSNH01. Next base: position 2,156 of record CAZSNH010000021.1, read on the forward strand.
TCGCCGGTGAGGTCCATCCCTCCACTTCGGGACCCGCGATGCACTTCGACGGTCGCATCAGCCCGATGGATCTAAACGTCCTTAAGGTGTTGTGGCCGCGCTCCATTGCGCCGGTGGCGCGCGAGTGGGTTGGCAAGTCCATGAACAGTGGCCGCGTCCATGCCGGCTCGCTCAGGTATTCGAATGATCCCGCTGCTCCGGAGGCGTCCCTCACAACCGGTGCGTCGGGCAACAGGCTTTCCTTGGCATTCGAACTCTCCGATTTGAAGTCGGCGCCGGCCAGTGACACCCTGGCATTCGAGGCGCCAAGAGCCCTTGTCCGGTTGGAGGGAAGCGCCCTCGAAATCAATGTCCCAGACGTGGCAATCATTACGGGTGCGAACCAGCCGGCCAATTTGAAGAGCGGACGTTTCACTGCAACCGATCTCGGTAAGCCGGCCTCGACGGGAGAGGCAACTTTTCGCGTGCAGGCGCCTCTTGCCTCGGCTTTGGCTGGCCTTTCGCTGAAACCTCTCTCCGCCCTCAAGAGGGGCGACCTCCCTGTCGAGGCGCTCGACGGGAAAGTTGACGGCATCGTCACCATCAAACTGGCTCTCGGTCAGATCGAAAACGCCGCGCCTCCCGCTGTAGAGGGCAAGCTCAAGATCTCGGACATAAAATCGAAACAGAAGGTCGGTTCGCTCGATCTGCAGGGGGGCACGATCAATGTCGATATCACGTCCGACATGCTTGATGCCAAGGGTGAGCTAATTTTGAACGGGGCACTCGCCAAAGTCTTTTGGCAGCGCTCTCTCGACCAGTCGGTTGATCGGGAGTCGCCGCTTAAGATTCTCGCCACGCTGGATAACGCCGATCGCAATCAAGTGGGCCTCGACGTCAATCATTTTGTCCAAGGTGATGTGGGGCTCGAAATCTCGGTAAATCAGCTGCCTGGCGAGCAGCCTAAAGTGCATGTCAGGGCAGATCTCACCGCAGCGGAACTGCAGTTTGAGGACTTCGCCTGGATCAAGCCTCCTGGAAGGAAAGCCATTCTTGACCTCGATGTGAGCAAAGGTCAGGTCAATCCGCTTGAATTGCACAACATCAAGCTCGTTGGAGACAACATCGCGGTCGAAGGCTGGGCCGCGGTTGATGCCAAAAACGATCTCAAGGAATTCTATTTTCCCGAATTCTCGATGAATGTCGTGAGCCGTCTCGAGGTTCAGGGAAAAATGGGGAACGACCGCATTTGGCGGATCAAAGCCAGCGGTTCGACGTACGATGCAAAGGAGCTCTTGACGGCATTCGTCTCTCTCGGCGGCATAAGGGATCGGGGCATCAAGGCGTTGCGTCCTCCCGCTGGCGTGGAACTCGAAGCCAATATTGACAACGTCCTCGGCCACAATGGGACCGCGCTGCGGGGCGTGAAGCTCAAGATGTCGCAAAGGAGTGAGAAGCTCACGGCGCTCGATGTCGAAGGGACGCTCGATGGGGGCAAACCATTTGCTGGCCTCATCAAGCAGAACGCAAAGAACCAGCGCGTTCTTTATGTGGACTCGACGGATGCCGGACAGTTGTTCAAGCTCGCGAATTTCTATCCCAATATCCAAGGCGGCCGCGTTCGCCTCGAAGTCAATCTCGACGGAAAAGGTGCCGCCGAGCGAACGGGCATCTTGTGGGTTGAGAAGTTCCGGGTCCTTGGCGATCCGATCGTATCCGAGGTTCTCGCCAGCTCGGATCAGCAGGGTGGCAAGAAGGTCGTTCGGGAAGTCTACGACTTCGACATTCTGCGCGCGCCCTTCTCTGCGGGCCACGAGCAATTCGTGCTCGAAGATTCTCAAGTGCGCGGCCCCGTGGTCGGCGCGACGATTTCAGGCAAAGTCGATTTCCACGCCAAGCACGTCAATCTCGGCGGAACCTACATCCCCTTACAGGGCATCAACAGTGCGCTTTGCGCCATTCCCTTGGTTGGCATGATTATCACAGGGCCGAAATGCGATGGGGTGGTCGGCATCACCTACGCCATTCAGGGCCCGATGTCGCAACCGCAGGTCATCGTCAATCCGCTCTCGATGTTCACTCCAGGCATCCTCAAAGAGATCATGCAGATGACGAACCCGAACCAAAAGGTTCAGGCGCGGAACGACGGGGCACCAAAGACACCTGTTTCGGAGCGTGTGGGGAACTCGAGTTCGGAAGCGATCCGTGCCGACGGCAAGGCGAATTCGCCGAGCGGTGTGCGGGCCGCGCCGCCGGGCATCGATGGCTGGTCATCGGATGTCTCGGGGAGCGGACAGCCATAAGGACGAGTGAAGCTCGCCTCAAACCGGCCGCAGCAATACGTGCTTCTTCTTGCCGAGCGAAAGCTTGACCACGCCTTCTGGGGTAATGTCGTCACTCGAAAGCTTGGCCTTTTCGTCCTTCACCGTCTTGTCATTGATCCTCAATCCGCCGCCCTGAATCTGGCGGCGCGCCTCGCCGTTGGAAGCGACAAGTCCGGCTTTGACGAAGGCGGTAAGAATGCCGAGACCCGCCTTGATGTCAGCGGCGGAGATATCGACGGTGGGCAGGTCGGAGGCGAGCGCACCTTCCTCGAATGTCTTGCGTGCCGTCTCGGCAGCTGCTTCCGCCTTATCGCGGCCGTGAATGAGCGCCGTGGCGGCGGTAGCGAGGGCTTTCTTCGCCTCGTTGATCTCAGCGCCTTCGAGGGCTGCGAGCTTTTTAATCTCGCCCATGGGTAACGTCGTGAAAAGCTTCAGGAAGGGCTCGACGTCGGCGTCCTCGGTGTTGCGCCAGTACTGCCAGTACTCGTAGGCAGAAAACTGAGACTCATTGAGCCAAACGGCTCCGTTTGCCGTTTTCCCCATCTTGGCGCCCGAAGCCGTGGTCAGAAGTGGGCAAGTCAAGGCATAGAGCTGATCCTTGAGTCCCATGCGCCGGCCGAGGTCGATGCCGGTGACGATGTTGCCCCACTGATCGGAACCGCCCATCTGCAGGTTGCAGCCATAGCGGCGCGCCAGCTCCACGAAATCGTAGGCCTGGAGCAGCATGTAGTTGAATTCGATGAACGAAAGTTCCTGCTCGCGCTCGAGGCGCAGCCTAGCCGAATCCATGGCTAACATCCGGTTGACCGAGAAGTGGCGTCCCACATCGCGCAGGAAGTCGATGTAGTTCAGGGGGGCGAGCCATTCGGCATTGTCGGTCATCACGGCATCGGTCTTACCGGTGCCGAAGCGCAAGAGCTTTGAGAAAATCTCCTTGATGCCCGCCTTGTTGGCTTCGATTTCCTCGATCGAGCGCAACTGACGGGTCTCGTCCTTGCCGGATGGGTCACCGACCCGCGTCGTGCCCCCGCCCATGAGAACAATCGGCTTGCCCTCGCCCGATACCTGCAGCCAGTGCAGCATCATGATCGAGATGAGACTTCCGACGTGGAGCGAAGGCGCCGTGCAATCGTAACCGACATAGGCGACGACAGCCTTCTTGGCGGCAAGGCTGTCGAGACCTTCCACGTCCGAGCATTGGTGAACAAAGCCACGTTCGGTGAGGATGGAAAGGAAGTTGCTTTTGAGTTTCGTCATTCGAATGATGCTTTGCCGCTTGGGTCCGGGTCTTGGGCACGCTAGGTTGCCGCTTCGGGCCGGAACATGCACGGGATAGGCACTGTGGGCAAGATGAAGCGGGCACTGGGCCTCATGAGCGGGACATCGGTGGATGGGATCGACGTCGCGTTTATCGAGACTGATGGTGAGGATGCCGTGATCAGGGGGCCGGGTATGTGCTTCCCCTACAACCCGGACCAGCGCCAGATGCTCTTCGAGGCCCATCGCCATGCGGCGGGTATCGTGCGCCGTCACGAGCGGCCCGGGAATCTGATGGAAGCCGAGCGGATTCTGACCGAGTTGCACGCAGCAGCCGTACACGCCTTTTGCCGCAGGATGGGCATCGACCGGTCGACAATTGATGTCATCGGCTTTCATGGTCAGACGGTTCTGCACCGGCCTCAGCAGCGGCTCACGGTGCAGTTGGGCGATGGGGCGATGCTCGCTGAGCTCACCATGAGAAAAGTGGTTTTTGATTTGCGCTCGGCCGATATTGCAGCAGGTGGACAAGGCGCGCCCTTGGTGCCCGTCTATCATCGGGCCCTGGCGAGCAGGATTGCCGGGAAGCCGCTCGTCATCGTCAATATCGGCGGCATCTCGAACGTGACGTGGATCGGGCGTGATGGGGCACTCATCGCGTTCGATACGGGGCCGGGCAACGCGCTCGTCGATGACCTCATGAAGGAGCGCCGAGGCGTTCCCTTCGACAAGAACGGTGCGCTCGCCGAAGAGGGCATTGTGAACGAAGAGATCGTAACCAAGTACCTGCAGGATCCCTTTTTCTCAGGTGGCGTTCCGAAATCGCTGGATCGCAACGCGTTCTCGATCGCAAGCGTGCTGACCTTAAGTGACGCCGATGCCGCGGCGACACTCTCAGCCTTTACGGTGCGCGCAATCGCAAAGGCGCGCGAGCATTTTCCGGAAGAGCCGCGGCTTTGGATCGTTTGTGGCGGCGGGCGAAAGAACAAGTTCATGATGAGACAATTGGCAGGGCTCGTCGAAAATGCGTTGGCGCCCGCTGAGGTGGCAGGCCTTGACGGAGACAGCCTCGAAGCGGAGGCGTGGGCCTATCTCGCTGTGCGCTCGCTCAAAGGACTTCCGATCACTTTCCCGGGGACAACCGGTGTCGGCGCTCCGCTTACGGGCGGCATCGCGGTCAATCCTCAAATGGCCGGGCAGGCCTGAGCATAAGAGAGATGCCGCCTGCCCGATTGATGATCGTCTTTGGCGCCGTCCATTAGGCAATCGGCGAGTTCCCGGGCAGGACGCAGATCGCAGCCGGGTTTGCGGGCATCGTGTGGGATGGGCGAACGCGGAAGCGCAAATCCGTGAGGCGGCGGATTTCTGTCCTCAATCTACGTCGTCCCCCTCGTCGTCGGCCACGGCGGAGGCCGCGAGTGCGGCTTCCTCGGCGCGCTCTTTTTCGCGCTGCGCCTCGCGCTCACGCGCACGGTCCTTGTCCTTGGCCTTTTCGGTGGCGTCCTTGATGAGGCGCATTTCAAGGTAGGCGCCGACGGCTTTTTCCAGTTCGTCGGTCTTGTTCTCGAAGAAGTGGTTAGCTCCCGGAATGATCTCGTGGTCGATCTTGATGCCGCGCTGGGTCTTGAGCTTCGTCGTGAGCTCGGCCACCGAGTTCGAGGGCACCACGCGATCTTTGTCGCCGTTGATCATGAGGCCCGACGAGGGACAGGGGGCAAGAAACGAGAAGTCGTAAAGGTTCGAGGGCGGCGCGACGCAGATGAAGCCGTCGATCTCAGGGCGGCGCATCAGGAGCTGCATCGCAATCCAGGTGCCGAACGAGACGCCGGCGATCCAGCAGTACTTGGCATCCGGTTTGACGATTTGCAGCCAGTCGAGCGCGCTTGCCGCGTCAGCGAGCTCGCCAGGGCCACCGTCCCAAAAGCCTTGGCTGCGCCCGACACCGCGGAAATTAAAGCGAAGCACGGAAAAGCCACGCTGCGCGAACGTGTAATAGAGGCTGTACACGATCTGATTGTTCATCGTTCCGCCGAACTGGGGATGCGGATGCAGAATGAGTGCGATCGGGCTGTCGTTGGCAGGCTCGTGGTGATAACGCGCTTCCAGGCGGCCGGCAGGGCCGTTGATGATGAGTTCAGGCATCGTTGATGAGGCTTTCGTCGGCTATGGGGAGCAACAATAGGGTCGTGTTGTCTCCTGGCGTCGTTGGACGGGCTTCTTAACATGATCCCTGTGGTCGAATGCAAGTACGTCGTCTCGGGGCCACGTCGTGGGGACATGTGCGTGAGATGCGCCCGCGAATTCAGCGCCAACCGGCTTACCATGCGTGGGGCGCGACCCATCGGGCAAGTTGAGTGCTGCTTGGGCCGAGATGGCCATCACGGGGACACTCACGCAATTGTGCAAGGAGAATACTTGACTTCTGTGCTAGGAATTAGAATATATCCCAGGGTTGTTTAGAAGCATTCTAATAAAGGCGAATATCCGGTTCGGTCATCGACTTAAATCCCTCCCCCTCTTATCACGCGGCAGGTGCTGGTGCGCAAGAGGATTATCGCCGAGCCGGTTGTTTGAGTCTGGGGTAGACGTGTGGAACTGAATACCAAAGGCCGATATGCCGTGATGGCGCTCGCCGATCTCGCCAAGTTCGGCGCCGATCAGAGCCAGCCCCTTTCGGGCATTGCCGAGCGTCAGCAGCTCTCTTTGGCTTACCTCGAACAGCTGTTCATGCGCCTGCGCCGTGCTGGCCTCGTCGACAGCGCACGCGGACGCGCTGGCGGCTATCGTCTCGCGCGCCCGGCGAACACGATCACGGTCGCCGAAATCATGCACGCCGTCGATGAGGACACGCGCATGACGCGCTGCACGGGACTAGGAAGTGGCTGCCTTGGAGAGAAGCGCTGCCTGACACACGGGCTCTGGCATGCGCTCGGCGACCAAATCGAAGCATTCCTTTCCGAGGTCACGCTTCAAGAGGTGCTCGACGGCATTCCCAGTCGCAAGGAGCGCCGTGATCTCGGTTCGCAAAGAGCAGCGGCAGCAGAATGATCGCAGAGCGAACATATCTTGATTACAACGCGACGGCGCCGCTCGTGCCGGAGGCACGCGAGGCGGCCCTCTTGGCACTCGACGTCATAGGTAATCCTTCCTCTGTCCATGCCGAAGGCCGGCGCGCACGCGCCATCATCGATGATGCGCGCTCCGCCATTGCCAAACTCGTAAATGCGAAGCCCTCCGAAGTGGTCTTTACGAGCGGGGCGACCGAGGCCAACACCTGGGCGCTCGCGGGGAAAATTGGGGTCGTGGCAGTCTGCGGCATCGAACATGAGTCGGTGCATGCCGCACTAAAGGCAGCCGACATCCGCACCTTCGATGTGCCTGTAGGCGTAGACGGTGTCGCGCAGCTGGAGAGGCTTGCTGAGGTATCGGGCATCGGAACACTGGTGCTGCAATGGGCTAACAACGAGACGGGCATCATGCAGCCGATTTGGGACGCTGCCGCGCTTGCACATAAAATGGGTTGGACATTTCACACCGATGCTGTGCAGGCCGCGGGGCGCCTGAGGGTTGATTTTGCTTCGCTCGGCGCAACGACCTTAAGCCTTTCGGCGCACAAGCTCGGCGGACCGAAGGGTGTTGGTGCGCTCATTGTGCGCGAGGGCGTGAACCTGAAGCCGCTGATCACAGGCGGCGGGCAGGAACGGCGGCGCCGCGGCGGCACAGAGAACGTTGCAGGGATCGCGGGTTTCGGTGCGGCGGCTGTCGTCGCGCACCGCCGCCTTTGCGAGTGGCCACGCGTGGCGGCCTTGCGTGACGAGATGGAACGCGAGTTGCGCCGCATTACTCCCGCGGCCGTCGTGATCGGAGCCGCAAGCGGGAGACTTCCTAACACGACGTGCGTCGCGCTTGCCGGTTATGCCGCCGAGACGATGGTCATCAAATTCGATCTTGCCGGTATTGCTGTCAGTGCAGGGGCGGCGTGTTCGTCGGGGAAAGTCGGCTCCAGTCACGTGCTGTCGGCCATGGGGCTTCCCCCTGATCTCGCAAGAAGCGCCATTCGTATCAGCCTCGGGCTCGAGACATCGCGCGACGACGTTGCACGCTTCATCGATGTCTGGCGCACCATCACCACATCACATTCGGCAGAACAGAAGGTTGCCTAGAAGCAGTGAACCAGGAATGAAACGGTAAAAACAATGCCAGCAGTTCAAGAGACGATCGAACAGGTAAAAAAGATCGACGTCGACCAGTACAAGTACGGGTTCGAGACGAACATTGAGACCGTGAAAGCCCCGAAAGGCCTCTCCGAGGACACCGTACGTTTCATCTCGGAGAAGAAGGGCGAGCCGGCCTGGATGCTGGAGTGGCGGCTCGAAGCCTTCCGGCGCTGGAAAGTGATGACGGAGCCCACCTGGGCCAAGGTCAGCTATCCGAAGATCGATTTTCAGGATCTTTATTACTATGCCGCTCCGAAGGGCACGGAAGGTCCCAAGTCGCTTGAGGAGGTCGATCCCGAACTCTTGAAGACCTACGAGAAACTCGGCATTCCGCTGCGCGAGCGCGAGATATTGGCCGGCGTCAGGAACGGGGCCCCTACGGTGGCCGTCGATGCCGTATTCGACTCGGTCTCCGTCGTCACCACCTTCAAGGACGAGTTGATGAAGGCTGGCGTTATCTTCTGCTCGATCTCGGAAGCAATCCGCGAGCACCCCGATCTCGTGAAGAAGTATTTGGGCTCGGTGGTGCCTCAATCCGACAACTTCTATGCGGCGTTGAACTCGGCGGTGTTCTCCGACGGCTCGTTCGTGTACGTCCCCGAGGGGGTGCGCTGCCCGATGGAGCTTTCGACCTACTTTCGCATCAATGAGAAGCAGACGGGCCAGTTCGAGCGTACGCTCATCATCGCGGACAAGGGCTCTTATGTTTCCTATCTCGAAGGCTGCACGGCCCCTATGCGCGACGAGCATCAACTGCATGCGGCCGTGGTTGAGCTCGTGGCGCTCGACGACGCCGAGATTAAATACTCGACGGTTCAGAACTGGTACCCGGGCGACAAGGACGGCAAGGGCGGAATCTATAACTTCGTCACCAAGCGGGGCGACTGCCGCGGGCATCACTCCAAGATCTCCTGGACTCAGGTCGAGACGGGTTCTGCGATCACCTGGAAGTACCCGTCCTGCATTCTGCGCGGCGATTACTCGCGCGGAGAGTTCTATTCGATCGCGGTATCGAACGGCCGTCAGCAGGTTGACAGTGGCACAAAGATGATCCACCTGGGCAAGAACTCTTCTTCGCGAATTATCTCGAAGGGCATTGCCGCAGGGCACTCGCAAAACACCTATCGCGGGCTCGTCTCGGCGCACAGGAAGGCGACGAACGCGAGGAACTTTACGAACTGCGATTCGCTTCTCATTGGCGACAAGTGCGGGGCCCACACGGTTCCCTACATCGAGTCCAAGACTTCTTCGGCGCACTTCGAGCATGAAGCAACGACCTCCAAGATCTCGGAGGACATGCTTTTCTACTGCATGCAGCGCGGGCTCTCGGAGGAAGAAGCGGTTGCCCTCGTGGTGAGCGGGTTCGTGCGCGACGTGCTCCAGCAATTGCCGATGGAATTTCTCGCCGAGACGCAAAAGCTCATCGGCATCTCACTCGAAGGCAGCGTCGGCTGATGTATTGGATGAAAGGAGTTCATAGTTCGAATGCTTGAAATCAAGAACCTGCACGTGAAGCTCGAGGACGAGGACCGGGTGATCCTCAAGGGGCTCTCGCTTACGGTCCCCAAGGGCGAAGTGCACGCCATCATGGGTCCCAACGGATCGGGAAAATCCACGCTCGCCTATGTGCTCTCGGGCCGCGATGGGTACGAGGTGACGGAAGGGGATATTCTCTGGAACGGGGAATCCGTCATTGGCATGGAGCCCGATGAGCGTGCGGCCAAGGGCGTGTTCCTCGCGTTCCAATACCCAATGGAGATACCGGGCGTCGCCGGCTTGACGTTTCTGCGTACGGCAGCCAATGCAATTCGCAAAAAGCGCGGAGAGGCCGAACTTTCAACGCCAGACTTCCTAAGGCTCGTCAAGGAGAAGGCCGCCAAGCTCAACATCGACTCCGAAATGCTGAAGCGCCCGGTCAATGTTGGTTTCTCGGGCGGCGAAAAAAAGCGCTCGGAGATCCTGCAGATGGCGCTTCTCGAGCCGACGCTATGCGTTCTCGACGAAACGGACTCCGGCCTCGATATCGATGCGCTGAGAGTGGTCTCCGATGGCGTCAATGCGCTGCGCTCAAAGGATCGCGCCATGCTGGTCATCACCCACTACCAGCGCCTTCTCAACCATATCGTGCCTGACAGGGTGCACGTGCTCGTCGATGGCAAGATCCAGAAGACCGGTGGCAGGGAGCTGGCACTCGAGCTCGAGAAGTCGGGTTACGCAGGATTTACCGGCAAGGCGGCCTGAAGATGAGTGTCACAAGCGTCAGAGAAAAAGAAGCAAGGCGACCCATGACCCTTCAGATCGTCAAGACCAAGGCCGAGACTGCGCTTGCGGACGTGTTCCCCAAGGTTGCGGCGCGTCTGCCTGGCGACGGCAAGGTGAAAGCGCTGCGCGAAGCGGCGAACCTTCGCTTCGAGTCACTGGGCCTTCCGAACAGGCGTATCGAGGAGTGGAAATACACGGATCTACGCACGCTTCTCAAGGACGGCGCGCCCCTCGCAACGGGGGGATACCGGGGCGAGGTGCACAAGTTCGTCGAGTACGCATTGTGCGATGGCCTCAAGGGGCCGAGCGAGGACGGCGACTGGATGCTCTTTGCGGATGGCAAGTTCGTTACAGGCAATGGCGCACTTGCCGGAACTCGTCACTCACTCGCGCAGGTTCTCAGCGCCCCACCGGCCTGGGCCTTGAGCGAGATCGAAAAAGCAGCCGCCTCTACGGCCAATGGTATTTTGGCGCTCAATACCGCCCTCATGACGGACGGCGCCGTGATTGATATTCCGGCCGGAACGACGCGCGCTGAGCCCATCCACGTCATCTTCCACGCCGAGCGCGCGGAAGGCGAAGAGCCCGGCTTGGTGCGCACGGTTGCGACGCGCAACATCATTCGCGTCGGCAAGGGCGCGAAAGTAACCCTCGTCGAAGCTTACGCCGGGGAGAGGATCAGTCCGCGCCACAGGAATGCCGTTACCCATCTCCTCATCGAGGACGGTGCCGAGGTGCGCCATCTTTATCAGGCTGAGACCAACGACGGCTCCGTGCATCTCGCTCATCTCACGATTTCGATGGGTGCCAATGCAACCTACAAGCCGTTCGTGTTGACGAGCGGCAACGGCTTAACGCGCAACGACCTGAGCATGGTGTTTGCGGGGCAGCACAGCACGTTCGACCTCGGGGGCCTCGCGCTCGGTACGAATGCGAGCCATGCAGATACGACGCTTGTCGTCGATCATGCGGTGCCTCATTGCACGAGCCGCGAGCTTTACCACTCGGTGCTCGGCGGGGAAGCGAAAAGCGTGTTCCAGGGTAAGGTGATCGTGCGCCCGAACGCCCAGAAAACGGACGGCAAGCAGATGGCGCGTGCCCTCATGCTTTCGCCCAATGCCGAGTTCGACAGCAAGCCGGAACTCGAAATCTACGCCGACGACGTCATTTGCGGCCATGGCAGTACGTCTGTGGAAATCGATGCCGATATGCTGTTCTATTGCCGGTCTCGCGGTATCCCGCTAGCGGAGGCACGTGCACTCCTCGTCGAAAGCTTCGCAGGCGAGGCGGCCGCAAAGATCGACGACGAGGCTCTGCGGGAACTGGTATTGTTGAAGGTGCGTGACTGGCTGACCCGCAGCGGACTTTGAGTGGGAACATGGAGTGGACGGATGGCACTGGCGACACGTGAAAGAACAATGGGGCTGTCGGGGCTTCCCTTCGACGTCGAGCGCATTCGCGCCGACTTCCCAATCCTCTTTCGCGATGTCTTCGGCAAGCCGCTTGTCTATCTCGATAACGGCGCCAGCGCGCAAAAACCGGTGACGGTCCTGGAAGCGATGGATCACGCCTATCGCTTCGAGTACGCCAATGTTCATCGCGGGCTTCACTTCCTCTCGAATACGGCCACGCAACGCTTCGAGGATGGACGCGAAACCGTGCGCCGGTTCCTCAATGCCGGGAGCGCGGAAGAGATCATCTTCACGCGAAATGCTACGGAAGCAATCAACCTCGTCGCGTCCTCGTTTGGCGCGCTTCGGATCAAAGAGGGCGACGAGATCGTGCTCTCGATCATGGAGCACCATTCGAACATCGTGCCGTGGCACTTCCATCGCGAGCGCCGCGGCGCTGTGATCAAGTGGGCGCCAATTGCCGACAACGGCGAGTTTCTGCTCGACCAGTTCGAGCGATTGTTGACGCCGAAGACACGCATAGTCGCCATAACACATATGTCGAACGTGCTCGGAACCGTTGTTCCGGTGAAGGAGGTTATTGCTCTCGCCCACGCGCGCGGCATCCCCGTGCTCGTCGACGGTAGTCAAGCAGCCGTCCACCAAAGCGTCGACGTGCGCGACCTCGATGCTGACTTCTACGTGTTCACGGGGCACAAGACCTATGGTCCCTCCGGGATTGGCGTGCTCTACGCCAAGAAGGAGCATCTCGAAGCCATGCCGCCCTATCAGGGTGGGGGCGAGATGATCGAGACCGTTCACGTCGATCGCATCACCTATGGAAAGCCGCCGCAGAAGTTCGAGGCCGGAACGCCTGCCATCGTCGAGGCCGTCGGATTGGGAGCAGCACTGACCTACATGATGCAGGTCGGGCGCGACAAGATCGCCAAGCACGAGCAGGATCTCGTCACTTACGCCCATGCGCGCCTCTCCGAGCTCCCCTGGCTGACGATCCACGGCACAGCACCCGGCAAGGGGGCCATTGTATCCTTCAGCATCAAGGGCCTTCACCCGCAC
>CAZSNH010000022.1:0-14617 GCA_964607855.1 uncultured Hyphomicrobium sp.
CGCAAATAGGGTGGCCGCCGCATGGAAGGAATCCTGCGACAAGGGCACTAGGCGGATTCGGATTTGGTCGGCAGGATGCTCCACGGGCCAGGAGCCCTATTCGATCGCTATGTGTCTCAGCCAGGCCATCTCGCCGGTTGGCAGCTGGGATCTGAAGATCTTGGCCACCGATATTGACACCGAGGTGCTGAAAACAGCGCGTGCCGGCATTTACAGCACTGAATTGGCAGGGACCTTGCCGCCGGGTTACCGCGACCGCTTCATGGAACGGGTGGCGGGCAGTGAGGACGCTTGGCGCGTGTCGAGCCAAGTCCGCTCCCTTATCACGTTCAATCAACTGAACCTGCACGGCCCATGGCCGATGAGAGGCCCTTTCGACGCTATCTTCTGTCGCAACGTCGTCATCTATTTCGACAAGCAATCGCAGCGCGAGCTCTTCAATCGGTTCGCCGATCTATTGCTGCCGGGTGGGCTCCTTTATTGCGGGCATTCGGAATCGCTGTTCGGAATCTGTTCGCGATTTAGGATCGTTGGTAAGAGCATATATGAGAAAATTTCATAAATTCATCGGATACATGAATATGCATTCCAAATGCTAATCGGGTATCCGGATATAGGAATTTGTACGGAGTTGATTTCGTACGACGGTCTTCGGCGATAAAATAAGGACAAATAAATGGCTCGAGTGCTGATCATTGATGACTCGGCCGTCGTCCGCGAAATGCTCCGTGAGATTCTCGCCGATGATCCCGAGATTCAAGTCGTGGGCACAGCTCCCGATCCTCTCGTAGCCCGAGAGATGATCAAGGCACTTGATCCCGATGTCCTTACGCTCGACATCGAGATGCCGCGCATGGATGGCCTTGATTTCCTTGGCCGCCTCATGAGATTGCGGCCGATGCCGGTGGTGATGGTGTCCTCACACGTCCAACCGGGCGCCATTATGACCATCCGCGCCCTCGAGATGGGCGCCGTCGATGTCGTGGGAAAACCCTCGGCTGGCGGCAACAAGAGCCTTCTCGATCTCGGGCCCGAGATCATAGAGAAGGTCAAGGCCGCGGCGCTCGTTTCCTTCGAGCATTTCGTCCCGGTGCAGGCGGACCTCAGCGCCATTGGCGCTATAGAGATGAAGCCCAGGTTCAAATCGAACCGCCTGATTGGAATTGGAGCGTCCACCGGCGGCGTTCAGGCGATCAATGCCATTCTCCCAGAGCTGCCCGAGAACTGTCCGCCGGTTCTTATTGTTCAGCACATGCCGGCCGGGTTCACGCGGTCGTTCGCAGAACGCCTCGATCGTGGTGCAGCTATCAAGGTGCTCGAGGCCGAACATGGTATGTCGGTGCGCGCGGGGCATGCGTACGTTGCGCCCGGCGGACACCATCTCGAAGTTCGGCGGTCGGGCGGCACTGTAACGTGCCACCTCGAGCCGGGGCTCGAAACGGATAAGCACGCGCCCTCGGTGGATCGGCTTTTCCGTTCCTTGGCATTGGTCGGGCGCCACTCTGCGATCGGTGTCGTGTTGACGGGTATGGGTTCAGACGGAGCGCTGGGCCTGCTCGAAATGCGCAAGGCGGGCGCTGCCACGGCTTGCCAGGACGAAACAACTTCCATGATCTACGGCATGCCCAAAGTGGCGGCCCAGATTGGTGCTGCCCAGCACAAAATTCCGCTCAAGCGCATTGCTCAATACATCATCAATGAGGCATTGAAGCCCGTCACTCGGCCGGCTCGTGCGGCCGCCATGCCAGTTTAGGGTAGGAACGACATGGGCGCGCGACATTATACTCATAAGAATAGTGTACGGATTGATGAGGACCTCATTCTCTCCTCCGAGCGGCGGCTGCAATTTGACCGCGAGATCAATGCGCTCCTTGTATGGGTTGGCCAGGCGGACTATTTCGTTTCTTCGAGCCCCAATGAAGTCATCGTAACCGTTCTTGGTTCCTGCATTGCCGTTTGCATGTACGATTCGGTCGCGCGATGCGGGGGCATGAACCACTTCATACTTCCCGAAGATACGGGTGGCAGAACCGAGCTACCCGGAATGGCTCTGCGTTACGGTAGCTACTCCATCGAGCGCATGGTCAATTCACTTCTCGCCAAGGGTGCCAAACGGGAGCGGTTGGTCACCAAAGTGTTCGGCGGCGGCAATGTGATTACGGGTAACGCGAACGTTGGGCACCGCAACGCTGACTTCGTTGAGGAGTATTTGAAGCGGGAAGGCTTTCACATCGGCGCAAAGCATCTACGCGGAAATCAGGCGCGCAAGATCCGTTTCTTTCCGACAACGGGGAAGGTCCAAATGACCATGCTCGGCGGCGAGGCCATCAAGAGCGTCGTGCGCAGCGAGGACATGCTGCGAAAGGCCCCCGAAATCGTCACCAAACACGGCAGCGTCGAGATTTTCGAATAGGCGGCTCCGAGCATTACCGCCCCCCGAGTTCTGCGTGTTTCTACCGCCTCGTTTGGAGGCGATCTTGCCAATTTGTCCGATTTGGCCCCAATTTGACCCAGATAGGTTTCGAAACTTCGTGCTGGCGCGGGGCAGTAACGAGCAGGTGGAAGGGTGAAGGCGTGTCTGCGGATCAATCGGCTGCTGCCCTTTCCAGTGCGCTGACGCTTGCGGCAGTGGGCGGTTTCGCCGCCGCACTCGTCCTCTGGGCCGCGCCATCGAGGCCGACAGCGAATGGCTCCCAATTCGTTGTGGGGGCATTCACTCCAGCCAGTGTTCGAGAGGGGAAGGAAGGTCCCGACAAGAGCTCGCAGACGATCGAATCGTCGGCTGAGTTCGAGCCGCTGGCCTCTCGGCGCAAGGGCAGACGCTCAAGCCCGCTTGCGGAACCATCGCCTGCCGACAAGTCTGCGACCCAAGACGAGCAAGAAAGTGAGGCGCAGGGTAGCGCAAAAGATGTTGCGCCGCCGCCGGGTCCTCTACGCTCGGTTGAGCCGGCGGGGCGGAATGAGAATGCGAAATCCGGGGCGCGGGACGGGACCTCCGATAGCTCGAAGCTCGCTCCGTCCGATGCCGCGAAGGACCTGCCGGTCACCAGCGAAGCTTCCCCGAAGAGCACATGGACCGATGCCGAGATCATCACTGCACTCCGCGAGTGTCTTGGCGTTCTCACGCCCCTCGACGTCGAAATCGTTCCCGCCGACCCAGTCCGCAACGGCGACTGCGGAGATGCCGCTCCTGTCAAGCTCAAGAGTGTCGGCAAGAGCGACAAGGTGACGTTCGAACCGTCCGTGGAAGTGAATTGCGAACTGGCCGCGCGTCTTGCGACCTGGGTGCAATCATCGCTTCAGCCGGCAGCGCGGCAAGTGATGTCTTCGCCCGTGACCAAGATCGTGGGGGCGTCGGGATACTCGTGCCGGAATCGCTATGGCCTCCCGGATGCTCCATTGAGCGAGCACGCGACCGGTAATGCTGTCGATGTCCCGGCCTTCGTACTGGCCAACGGTCGCACCATACGCGTGGCCCAATCGTGGGGGCCGACAGCGCGTGATATCGAGGCGATGAAAACGGCTGCGCCAGCCAATGCAGTGCCTTCAGATGGGACGCCTCCCAAGCAGGCGGCTTCAGCAAAGGATGCTACCGCAAAGGATCAGAAGCCGGAGCCGGCGAAGGAGCCCGCTGGGGCCACTCGCAGTCCGGAACTCGTTAAAGCCGGCAAGGTCAAAGTCGCGGCAACCGATCTGAAAAGCGTTCCCATTCAGAAGCTCGGAGCCAAGCCAGCCGACCCCATGACGTCGCCGGCCTCGACGCCGGTTGGCGGAGCTGCCATCAAGCCGACTACGGAGGGCCTTTTCCTTCGACGTCTCGCGAAAGAAGCCTGCGAGACCTTCGGAACCGTTCTGGGGCCCGAGGCGAATGAGGCTCATCGCGATCATTTTCATTTTGATATCAAGGCGCGCCGCAAGAAAGCTTACTGCGAATAGCGCCTCCCGGCGCCGGCTTCGCCACCTTCACATGCGTCGACTCGAATGCTATAGGCCTGCCGACCGAAATACCGCCGCGGCCAGCCGCTGCGCGTTCTGTCGCACCCGATAAGCAAGGAGACGTCCCATGGCGAAAAGCCCAATCGATAACGATTTGGGGCTAGCCCTGACATTTGATGATGTCCTCCTGGTGCCCGCCGCATCCGAGGTGATGCCTGGCGAGGTGAATGTTGAGTCGCGCGTCACGCGGACCATGAAGGTCAAAATCCCCGTTCTCTCCTCCGCAATGGATACGGTCACTGAAGCGCGCCTCGCCATCGCGGTCGCACAGTCAGGCGGCATCGGTGTCATTCACCGAAATCTAGATCCTGCCGTTCAGGCGGAGGAGGTGCGCAAGGTCAAGAAGTACGAGTCCGGCATGGTGCTCAATCCGGTAACGATAGAGCCGAACAGGACGCTCCGCGAAGCCAAGGCTCTCATGGAGGAGCACAGCATCTCCGGCGTTCCAGTTGTCGAGAAGGGCGCCAAGGGTCCCGGCAAGCTGGTCGGCATACTCACGAACAGGGATGTGCGCTTTGCAACCAACCCGAACCAGCCCGTCTCCGAGCTGATGACGAAAGATCCCCTTGTAACCGTCAAGCGCGTTGCCAAGAGCGGGGGCGCCAAATGGACGGTCGACCAGGCCGAAGCTAAACGGCTTCTCCACCGCCACCGCATCGAGAAGATCCTCGTCGTCGATGACGACTATCGTTGCGTCGGCCTCGTAACCGTCAAGGACATCGAGAAGGCCGAACGCTTTCCGCACGCCTGCAAGGACGACGACGGACGTCTGCGCGTTGCGGCCGCGACGTCGGTTGGCGACGATGGTTTCGAGCGCACCGAGCGGTTGATCGCAGCCGGTTGCGACGTGATCGTCGTCGATACGGCGCATGGGCATTCGAAGCGCGTTCTCGATGCTGTGAGGCGGATCAAGAGGCATTCAAACGCCGTGCAGGTGATTGCAGGCAACGTCGCCACCGCCGAGGCCACGCGCGCTCTCATCGATGCGGGGGCGGACGCCGTCAAGGTCGGCATCGGTCCAGGGTCCATCTGCACCACCCGCATTGTGGCAGGCGTCGGCGTGCCCCAGCTCACGGCCGTCATGAATTGCGCGCGTGAAGCCGCCAAAGACAACGTTCCTGTTATCGCGGACGGGGGCATCCGCTATTCAGGGGACATCGCGAAAGCCCTCGCAGCGGGCGCGGAATGCGTCATGGTCGGCTCGCTGCTTGCCGGAACCGACGAGGCGCCCGGCGAAACCTACCTCTATCAGGGTCGAACTTATAAATCGTATCGCGGCATGGGCTCCGTCGGAGCCATGGCTCGCGGCTCAGCTGACCGCTACTTCCAGCAGGAGGTTATGGACACACTGAAGCTTGTGCCCGAAGGTATCGAAGGCCAGGTGCCCTACAAGGGTCCGGTCGACGGCGTACTCCACCAGCTGGTCGGCGGCCTCAGGTCCAGCATGGGCTACCTCGGCGCGCGCACGCTCAAGGATTTTCGCGAGCGGGCCGAATTCGTGCGCATCACCAATGCCGGTATGCGTGAGAGCCACGCCCATGGTGTGCTGATCACCCGCGAAAGTCCCAACTATCCGGGCAGCGTCTGAGCAACATGAAGCCAGGCGCCCGGATCAAGGCCGCGGTCGAGATACTCGAAGACATCATCGTCAGGCATCGGCCGGTCGCGCTCGCCCTTGCAGAATGGGCAAAGTCACACCGTTTCGCCGGGTCGGGGGATCGCAATGCGATCGGCGGCCTCGTCTATGATGCCATGCGCCGGCGCGCGTCGATTGCATGGTCCATGCGAGCCGATACGCCTCGGGCTTTGGCAATTGGGGCGGCCTCTACGGCGCTTGGCCTCGACTTAAAGTCCGTAGCTGATGCTTGCGACGGTTCGGAGTGGTCCCCGGAGTCGCTGAACGAGACCGAATTGGATGGTCTCACACGCGGTCTCTCGAGCGCGCCCGCCCACATTCAAGCCGACGTTCCGGAGTGGTTATGGCCGGCGTTCGAGCGCGTCTTTGGCGACCGGGCGGTTGCCGAAGGCCAGGCGATGGCGCGTCGTGCACCAGCGGATCTGCGCGTCAACACGCTGAAGGCGACGCGGGAAAAAGTCATGAAGGCGCTCGCCAGTTTCGGTCCAGTCGAGACGGCGCTCTCACCCATTGGCGTGCGGATTGCCCCGCCTGTCGGCACAGCGCGCACGCCGAACCTGACCGCCGAGGCGGCGTTCCAAGCGGGCTGGTTTGAGATCCAGGATGAAGGGTCGCAAGTGGCGGCCCTCCTCTCCGGGGCGGGGCCACGCCTGCAAGTGCTCGATCTCTGTGCAGGTGGTGGCGGCAAGACGCTCGCCATGGCGGCTCGGATGCAGAATAGCGGGCAAATATATGCCTACGACGAGGACCGTATGCGCCTCAAGCCGATCTTCGAGCGCGTGAAGCGCGCCGGCGTCCGCAATGTCCAGATCCTAAGAGCTGGCGATCGCAACGCATTACAGTCGCTGGGGCCGCGGTTCGACGTCGTGCTCATTGACGCCCCGTGCACAGGAACCGGAACCTGGCGCCGGCGCCCCGATGCTAAGTGGCGTCTCAAGCCGGAGAGCCTCGAAGGGCGCATCGCCGACCAGCGCGCCGTTCTCGACATGGGCGCTGACCTCGTCCGCCCGGGCGGACGGCTCGTTTACGTCACGTGCTCCATTCTACCAGCGGAAAATGCCGATCAGATTGAGGCATTTCTCGCCAGAGTGCCGAGGTTTTCCAAGATCGCATGGCGCGATGTCTGGAGGGAGAAAATTGGCACCGAGCCACCGCAATCAGCAGGGCAGGATCACCATTCGCTCATACTGTCGCCGGGACTTCACGGGACGGACGGATTTTTCATCTCGATACTAGGGACTGCCTGACAACGCTCAGCCGTCTGGCCGGCAAACGTAAAACTATTGAAATCCACAATTCGCCACTTGCAATGCCGCAATCGCACAATAAGTATCCGCGACGTCGGCTGCACTTGCGGCACCGAATCGGCCTGCTCCGAACCTAGCGACGACCGCTGCGGAGGCTCAGGAAGTGGCGGTCAGCCTGATATGAGCGGGGACCCAGGGGGATGCATTCTTACCTTTCGCCCAAATGTGTCGTGAGGGAGTGTGGCGACCGCGGAGGCCACTCGGTGTTCGCAGCGCAATGCATCGAGAAGGGCGAGTTGATCGTCGTCTGGAGCGGAATGCTCGTCAACGGGGCCACGCTCGACACCATGGCGCAAACCGTGCGCCGCTACAGCCTTCAGGTCGAGGAGGACAGCTTTCTCGTTTCGCTTACTGATTGTGAGCCGGCCGATTATGTGAACCACTCGTGCGATCCTAACGCCGGTCTCTCAGGTCAGATTGCCTTGGTCGCATTGCGGCGCATCGAGCCCGGCGAAGAAGTGACCTACGACTACGCCATGAGCGACGGCTCGGCTTACGACGAGTTCCATTGCCTGTGCGGGGCCGAAAACTGTCGCGGCCGCGTTCGCGGCGACGATTGGAAGCTGCCCGAGCTTTGGCGGCGCTACGAAGGTCATTTCTCACCTTACCTGCAGCGACGTATTGCGAAAGCGCAGGACGCTATGCGCTCAAGTCAGCGCCGTCTACGGGTGCGTCAGGAGCGTTCGATTCCGCCTGTCACGGCGATCTGATCGAAAGAGGCGAAGCGCGCGGCTGGCTCATGGGGAACCGAGCTTCTCGCCAATGCTCGCATCAAACTCCTGGTAATCGCAGGTGAGTTCCTCGCCCTTTTTGATGTCGCGGATTGCTACGTCATATCCTTCGGAGTCGCCTGTAGGGTAGACGCTTCGTGTATTTGGCTGCTCCGAGTGGTTCATGAACCGCGCATTGTCGAGACAATAGATAAAATGGTCTGATCGCTTGCTGTGATAGACGTAGCGCAGAAGCTCGAGGCGCGGAATCTCGGGCAGGGCGTCGATCTCCCCACGGGTGAAAATGACGTCGTAGCGGGGCATGAATTCCCAGGTTTTCGTCCCAGCTGGGATGTCCTCATCGGCAAAGAGCCCCGTGCCTTCGATCGCACTCGGTCCAATTCGCGTTTTCACTAGAAGCATGCCTGCCGCTACCCCTGCCGCTCAGTCACCCCCACCCTGAAGGCTGCGCCAATTTATGGGCTCCACATCCCGATTGCCAGGGGCACGGCAGAGCCGGGCGACGTGAATAGGGGGGAGCGCCGAGCGAGGACCGTGACAATTGGCTGCCATTGTCACGCCGCCTTTTGAGCGGCTCCGGCAGGCTTGGATTTGGCGCCAAGCTCCGCGACAAGGGCGTGATTGGTTTCAGCGACCCACGCAACCTTGGGACTTTCGCACTGGGCGTGAGAAGCGAGGATCGACGCATATTCGGCAGCCGGAATGACGTCGAAGCCCCTGTCCTTGAGGGCGCTCGCCCAATCCTTGCCGTCGGTCAGGACGTAGCCGGACTTCGCAAGGTGATGGTGGAAGACGGCAAAGCCGTACTTCGAGGAATCTCTCACGTGACTGAACATCGATTCCTGAACGAAGACACGCCCAATCGAGAGCCCGTATCCGCCGCCGATAAGGGTGCCGTCCGCATCCCAGACCTCGAAGGAGTGCGCATCTCCCCTGTCGTACAACTCGGCATAGAGGCGCATGATCTCCGGCGTGATCCAGGTGAGACCGCTGATCCGCCCCGCGCGTTGTCCGGCACAAGCTTTCATCACTTCGTCGAAAGCAGTATCAAAAGTGACCCGCCACTTGTTGTTGCGGAGCAAGCGGCGGATGTTTTTGGGGATGTGAAACCGAGATGGATGAAGCACCATCCGTCGCCGGCGGGTCCACCACTTGAGCGGGCCGACGTGCGACCATAGGAAAAATCCGCCACGAGCGGCTTCCAGTACGTCGGCGGCGGTCACGTTCTTGGCCACGCCAGCAAAGCCGTTTGGTTCGAGCGGCGCAGTGAGCTGATTTGGGACGCGGGTGCCGCCGCGACGAAGGTCGGCAACCATGTTGGTAATGAGCAGTGGCACCTCCGCGACGCGTTTGGGATGGCAGGCAAAGCAGATCCCCAGTCCCCACCGTACGAGCCGTTGAGTTAGATCTTCGCGGAAAAGTTCTCGCCGGCGCAGTTCCTTGACCTCGTTTGTGTCACTGTTTTGAAGCGGAATGGGGGACATCCCAACCGCAGTTACGTCTTTCAACATGGATCGAACGCCTGAATTTACCTTTACGGATGTTTCGAATTGAACCGGATCACGCGAGCACAGAACGCAATGGCAAGTCCTGCGCCAGCAGCACCGCGAGTTCGCCTCGCGCACCGTGTTAATGCTTAAGAAGCAGATATTGCAGTGCCAGCAGTCCGGTGAGGGAGAGCGCGACCGCTGTGCCCACGGCACTCGGAGAGGCGTTCTTCTCGGCCTCGGGAACGAGTTCGGCGAACACCATCCATATCATCGCTCCTGCCGCGATTCCGAATCCCACGGGCAGCCGGGCAAGGAAGGTTTCGACCGCCAGGAACGAAGGAACGGCGGCCACGGGTTGAGGCAAACTCGTAAAGATGCTCCACAGTGCGGCCTCCCAAACCGGTGTTCCGCGCGGAATGAGCACCAGACTGATGGCGAGACCCTCCGGAATGTTGTGAAGCGCGATCGCGGACGTGATGAAGACCGCAAGCTCGCTCGAACCGGCGAACGAGACGCCGACGCCGACCCCCTCGGCAAAGGAATGCACCGTCATGACGCCGATCAGCAGCAGCGCATTGCGTGCGTTCATGCCGTCCAAGTGCGCCACCTCAAACGTGCCCATGCCGCGCACCCATTTCTTGGCAGCGAGAATTCCAGCGAGGCCCAAGAGGAAACCGATGAGCAGCCGCGCGGGAGAAAGGGCTAGCCCCTCCGCAATGAGGCTATGCGTTGCAGCCAGCATCATGCCGGCGGCACAGGCGTTGGAAATCGACTGCCAATAGGGGCTGATGTTTCGGAAGAAGACAAAGGGAAGGGCACCGATGCCCGTCGCAGCTGCGGTGATGAGGGCCGCACCGAGGACGATCAGAATATCGGGTTCGACCATTTTTGGGGTCCGCTGGGCGTAGTTGCTGTTGGTAATTGTGGCATGTCACGGCCCGGAAAAGCTTGTGCCGCGTCAAACGCACATAAAGAGTCCAGGATAGGCCTCTCTCGCGGCACCAGGGCGGCTTGACGCTGCAACGTGGCAGTGGTCTACCCCGGGGCTCAGCCATCCCATGCGGCCCGGTCCGCGGCCCGCTACTTTCAAGGGGTAAGATGACCGGAAAAGTGCTCATCATCGATTTTGGAAGCCAGGTGACCCAGCTCATTGCGCGCCGCGTTCGCGAGGCGGGGGTCTACTGCGAGATTCATCCCTTCCAGAATGCCGCCAGTGCTTTCGAGAATCTGAAGCCGCAAGCCGTCATACTTTCAGGCGGCCCGGCATCCGTCACTGAAGAGAAGAGCCCGCGCGCTCCGGAGGCCATCTTTAATTCGGGCATCCCGATCCTCGGCATATGCTACGGACAGCAGACGATGGCCGAGCAGCTCGGCGGCAAAGTCGAAAGCGGGCATCATCGCGAGTTCGGCCGCGCGCTCCTTTCAGTCCAAACGGAAAGCCCGCTCTTTGAAGGCGTATGGGCCAAGGGGGAACGCCATCAGGTCTGGATGAGCCATGGCGATCGTGTGACCCGTCTTCCCGTCGGCTTCAAAGTGATCGCAACGTCGGAGAACGCGCCCTACGCCGCCGTTGCTGACGAAGAGCGCCGTTTCTATGCCGTGCAATTCCACCCCGAGGTCGTACACACCCCGGACGGAGCGAAGCTCCTCTCCAATTTCGTGCACCGGATCGCAGGATTGAAATCGGATTGGACGATGGCGGCATACCGCCGGGAAATGATCGCCAAGATCCGTGCTCAGGTTGGCAAAGGCCGCGTGATTTGCGGTCTTTCGGGCGGAGTCGACAGCGCGGTTGCGGCCGTCCTCATTCATGAGGCAGTCGGTGATCAGCTCTCCTGCGTGTTCGTCGATCACGGACTGATGCGCCTTGGCGAGGCAGAGCAGGTCGTCGAGCTTTTCCGCGGCCATTACAATATTCCGCTTGTGCATGTGGATGCGTCGAGAGAGTTCCTCGCCGCGCTGGCGGGCGTTTCCGATCCAGAAGTCAAACGCAAGACGATTGGCAAGCACTTCATTGATGTTTTCGAAGCCGAGGCCAGGAAGATCGGCGGCGCCGAATTCCTGGCTCAGGGAACTCTCTATCCCGATGTCATCGAAAGCGTGTCGTTCACCGGCGGGCCATCGGTTACCATCAAATCGCACCACAACGTCGGCGGCCTTCCCGAGCGCATGAACATGAAGCTCGTCGAGCCGCTGCGCGAGCTATTCAAGGACGAAGTGCGCGCATTGGGCCGCGAACTCGGCTTGCCCGACGCCTTTGTCGGCCGCCATCCATTTCCGGGACCTGGTCTTGCCATTCGCGTGCCGGGCGAGATTACACCGGAAAAACTCGACATCCTGCGCAAGGCCGATGCGGTCTACCTCGACGAAATCCGCAAGGCGGGTCTGTACGACGCTATTTGGCAGGCATTCGCAGTGCTTTTGCCGGTGCGCACCGTCGGCGTCATGGGAGATGGGCGGACCTACGATCATGTGCTGGGACTTCGGGCGGTCACCTCTGTCGACGGCATGACAGCGGATTTCTACCCCTTTGACATGGCGTTCCTCGGTCGCGTGGCGACGCGGATCATCAACGAGGTGCGTGGCGTCAACCGCGTCGTCTACGACGTCACGTCGAAGCCGCCCGGAACCATCGAGTGGGAGTAGGATCACCGTGCCATCTCACCGGGTGCCAAAGACGGCAGCAAGTTCGCTCTCGGTCAACGGACGGCCCTTGAGGGAAAAGCTCGCCTTTCCCGGCCGATAAGCACGATCAAAAACTTGGTGAGGCCTACCCTCAAGATCAAACTGAACAGCGCCGTCTGGCGAATAATTGATGATGACACCGGTGGGACGGCCAAAGGCAGGAAGGCTTTTGGACTTCCACTCTGCCAGTTTCTCCCGAATGCCTTGAAGTGCTTGGTCTTTGAATGACTCGGGTTTCTTGGTGAGGTCAAAGTCTACTCGGAGCAACCGATCTACTCCGAGAATGGCCGCGACAAAGATAGGCTGGGGAATCTTCCGCTCGGTCAAGATGATGGCGTGAGGCTTGAAGGCTGATCTCCAAGCGGCCTCTTCGGCCTCCTTTGCTGCCTTCTCCGCTTCTTGGAGCTGCCTCTTGCTCTCCTCAACTGCATGATTGATCACATCAGGCGAGAGTTCCAACGCGGTCGGCAAGCCTGGGATAAGTCCGGATGCTCCTTTTAGGTCGCCTTCGCGGAGCTTCTGCAATCGCCGGAGACCTCTCGAAACGTTTTTGTAGCCGCAGCGATTGACCAGATGCGACGGTCGCAGGCCCAGTTCTTCGCAGCGACGGGTAATGAGCTCCACGATGGCCAATGGAGACTTCTCGTTCTCGGACATAACAAATCCTCCAACAGTTTGACTGAGGAGGACTTGATCCTCCCCTCTTCGTTGCCCTTTCGGGCCGCATCCCGCCTTTGCGGTTCCACCTTGCCAGGGGTTGGCAGGTTGGAGCGGACCACCTAGTCCGCCTCTTGATGCAGGTACTCGCCGATTATGCGTGGCACCAAATCCTCATATAATATCGGTCAGTGAGTTCTACAAGACGCGACTGCTGATGAGAGACCGTGAGGGTCAGCCTTGCTATTCCGGCGCCTGCGAGAGCGAAGAGCACCCGTGACTGGCTCGACTTCTTCGGACCACTCTGAGCTTGCGTGATCAGCCCTTCTTTCTTCCTTCACTTCCGCCCCGTTGCCTGCCGCGACGTCGCATCTTGCTCCTTGATCCGCTTGGCGAACGCCCGAGATGTCAAATAGCTCAGCGAGAAATGCGGGGGCTCCTCAATTGTAAGGTCGGCACGACCTCTCGATCACCACCTTGGCCTCGGCCTGCGACCGGAACCACTCCAACGACAGGCACGCGTTGTGGAAACGGCCGTTCAAGCTCTCGATGAAAGAGTGGTCCGATGATTTTGCCGGTAGTGGGGTGCAAAAGAAAACCCCTCGGCGGGGGAGACACCGAGGGGCTCATAGCGCCGGGCTATCGGGGAGGGCGGGGAGGGGTGCCCGGCGGGGGTAACTCTGACGAACCCGGGGAGCGTGGGCCCCGTGTTCAGGATGACCACATAATGTCAGATGGGAGTGCGATGCGCTGTTCCCCCCGGAACAGGGTCCAGAAAGAGTAATGACCCCGGGAATCCGATCCGCCACGGACGGAACCATGTGACAAAACAAGCACCCATCCCGATTTATCCACAAATGAACCACAGAGAACTTTTGCCGCACCGTGGCCGAACGGAGGGCCCTCGCATACTTTAACTGTGGAAAGCCGTGCAAATCCCAGGATCGCTCAGGAATAATTTTGGCGGGCAGAAGGGGAAATCACGGTTGTGCATGCCGGGCGACGATCAATGGGTATCTCGGCATTTGTATCAAGGCGTTCAGTGGTGAGGCCTTCAATGAGGCGAGGGTGTTTGGCGGGGTATTGCGGCGATGAGAAATCTCAGTGAGAACGAGCTTGCGGTGCTCGAGCTATTGGTGATGGCGCCGAGGGATTTTTTTCCACCCATGGCGCTTAAAGTCGTGCGTAAGCTTTCGAAGCGCGGATTGGTCATTTGTGATCATGGCGAGTGGTATGTGACCAAGGCAGGGCTACGCCTTGCGCACCGTACGCTGCATTAACGCGAATTCGCCGCCCTACTCAACGTACGCGATCATGCGTCCGGCAACGACGATCGCGATCCACAGCACGATCGAAGATGCAGCACTCAGCCGGGCTTGTGCCGGCGCTCTCAGATTCTGATCCCAACTCGCAAGTCTCGGCGCAATGCGCCATCTAAAGAAAAAGGCATTGAGCCCCGCAATCAAAATCAAGAATAGCTTGGTTTGCAGCGCGGGATTGGCCGCAAAATCCGAGGCGTCGGAGGCGAACAAAAGTATTCCGCTCATCGCATTGAGTCCGAACCCGGTCCACACCCAGGGCAGGAGGTGTCGGCCAAGCTTGCTTACAGAGAGTGCCATATTGAGACCGAGGACGCGCAAATCAAACGCCACGATAGCGCCGAACAATAGTCCGAGGCCGATGATGTGAATGGTCTCAAGCGCTGGATAGGCCCAGACCGATTCTGCTATGAATACGCCGAGCGGCGACGTTTCGATCATGGTCCAAATGCT
Source organism: uncultured Hyphomicrobium sp. (assembly GCA_964607855.1). Taxonomy (GTDB): domain Bacteria; phylum Pseudomonadota; class Alphaproteobacteria; order Rhizobiales; family Hyphomicrobiaceae; genus CAZSNH01. The sequence continues at coordinate 14,275 of CAZSNH010000022.1, forward strand.
CTCACCCGAATCCGGCATCAGGCTCTCTCTACCGCGCCGTGGCGCGCATCACGATTAAAGGGCCGCCTGCGAACGAAATCGAATGCAAACCGAGCGATTGCGTTCCGTCACGTGCCTTCCAGCCGGTGACTTTTACTTTGGCTCCCGGTGTCAAGCGTTCCTTCGTGAGGCCCTTGGCGTTCGCCACCGGGATGCTTTCGGTCTCAACCCTCCAGCCGGCAACCTCGAAAAAGATATGCGGATTTGAATAGCTGACGCTGCCAACTTCGCCGGAAACCGTGACCTGTTTCGTGTTGTCGTATTTCGTCACGAAGGTGTGGTGAGCAGCGGCAGGAATGGCAAA
>CAZSNH010000023.1:0-13981 GCA_964607855.1 uncultured Hyphomicrobium sp.
CGCCTTGGCACCCCGTTCGACGGCGGCACGGCATTTGCTTTGCCCTTGTCGCGATCGGATATTGCCGACTATCTCGCGCTCAATCCTGACACACTATCCCGCCATTTTTCCCGACTGAAAGCCTTGGGCATTATTCACCAGAATGGGAGAAGCCAGACCAAGATCCTCGACTGGCCGGCACTGAGACGCGAATGCCCGATTGCAGACGCCATCGAACTTCTGCATCAGAAATCACGCTAGACTAAGACCAATCGAAAGGATGGGCAGGCTCAGACACCCATCGAATGCTGAGCACTGACCTTGCCGAGGTAGCTGTCAAAGCACGCCGCGATCGACCGCACAAAGGGGCGGCCCTTGTTTGTCACACGGAATCCATCACTCGTACGCTCTATCAGATGGTCCTGCTCCGACTCGAGCAGCAGTTCGGCCTCATCGACGACGGAACGCGATGCTGCGCCGAACTTTTCCTCGATCTCCTTGCGGGGAAATTCGAAATCGCACATCAATCGCTCGATTACATAACCACGAATGCGATCGTCCTCGGTAAGGGCTATGCCTCGCACGGTCGCGAAGCCCGTTTCGCGGATGCGCCGCGCATAGTCGCCGATCGCGACGGCATTCTGCACGTAGCCTTGAGGCAGCTTCCCGATAGCGGACGCGCCAAGCCCAATCAATGCATCGGCATGATCCGTGGTGTAGCCTTGAAAATTGCGGTTGACGGACTGAGTGGCGAGCGGATCATCGGGACGTGCAAAATGATCGAGCCCTATGCGAACATAACCCGCCTCAGCCAGGATACTCGAGAGCCTATTCGCCTGCGCAAACCGCTCGACAGCGTTCGGAAGTGAAGCTTCATCGATGAGCCTTTGATGCTTAAGTTTCGATGGCAAGTGCGCGTAACCGAAAATGGCCAGGCGGCTCGGAGCGAGCTCAAGAACCTGCCGAATCGTTGCCTCAACGCTGTCGCGCGTCTGGTGAGGAAGGCCGTAAACGAGATCGATATTTATGGCTTCAATCCCATTGTCGCGGAACAAGGACACTGCATTCCGGGTCTCGGCAAACGACTGGATGCGATTGATGGCGGCCTGAACCTTGCAGTTGAAGTCCTGCACACCAAACGACACGCGCGTTACCCCAGCAAGCGCGAAAGAGCGAACCTGCTCCCGGCTCAGGTTTCTCGGATCGATCTCGACGGCGAACTCGACGTTTTCAGGCACCTTGAAGTTCGCCCGCAACGCCGCATCAAGGATCACGATGTCTTCTGGAGAAAGCGCGTTCGGCGATCCGCCACCCCAGTGGATTTGCTGGACATGATGCGTTCGCGAAATGCACTGCGCGACGCGAGCGATTTCCGTCTCGAGTTCTCCAACATAAGCCGCGATTGGCTCATAGCGCTTCGAAGCCTTGGTGTTGCAGCCGCAGTACCAGCAAAGCTCGTGGCAGAAAGGGATATGAACATAAAGCGAGAGAGCGGCTTCCTGGGGCAACGATTTCAGCCAGCCCTCGTAGACAGCACCATCTATGGCGGGTGAGAAGTGCGGCGCCGTCGGATAACTCGTATAGCGGGGAACCGGTGCAGAATACTTCTCGACGATCCTGGCATTCATGCCGCGTAGATCCTCATCATGCGATCTCAGACTAATAGGTGCACTCATAATTCAGTGTGCCTTAGCCGGAGGGATAGTCGAACGGCAGGTGCCGCAGGGATAGACTTCACCCGAATGCTTACGTATCTGCGTCAGCGACTGGCGAGTACACACCGGCCGCTCAGACATCATGATAACCGCCTGGAATTTCTCGAGATCTTCTGGGAGGAGAATCCGCCGGGCCAGCGGGAGCACGACGTCATTTTCCCACGCGATGTGCCTGCGCTGACTCATGAAGAATCCACGCAACATATAGCCGAGACTTTCTGCATTCGTCAGCGGCGCACCCTGGATGAGATCTTTGAGGGTCGAAGCAATTTCATGAGCGAGCCCCTCATCGGTTTCGTGTTCGTCTTCGAGGCGGCTCAACATGGCCGACACATGTGCGCCGCTCTCCGACCGGTTGCGCAACATGGGAAATAAGACTTCTTCCTCGAGGCGCGTATGCTGCTGCCACGCGCTCTTCAAGAGGTTCACGGCAATTCCGGCCAAATTCAAATCGAACGAATGAGGCAGTCCATCAGCAAGGTGTTCGAGGATATCGCACAGCTCGAGCTGGAGGGCGTGTTCCTCCTCGAGGACCGAAATCGGGTCCGGATCCTGGCAAAACGTGTTGGGTGCTGTCCCCCGCCGGGTTGGCGCTCCCGTCTTGTTGGATGCCGTCATGGCAGACGCTTCCCTCGCATTCCGAGCCCACTCGGCGCGGGGCGGATGTGATGCCCTTTCCCGCGCTCGCGCCAATGGGTCCGTATTCAAAGAAACGCTAGCGCTCCTTGCACCCTCTGTTCTTGATTTCAGTCAACGTGGAATGCTGCGACAATCTAGGATAGATCTGACATATTATTCAATGCGGTAGGCACCGGGCGGCACCATGCCCACGACGTAGGCCAAATAAAGCGCATCGAGCTGGGCCCAAAGGACGTTGCACTTGAATTTGACTGCCGCGACGCAGGCCTCCTGCAACTCACGCGTGTGCGCATTCTTCTTGACGAACTCGACCGCGAAAGTGGCATCGCGCGGCGCCTGACTGAGACGGCGCTTGAAATAGGCCATCACATCATCATTAACGAAATCATAGTTGGCGAGCATGCCAGCGATCCGCTCGCGGTGGATCGAGGGGGCAAAAAGCTCCGTAAGCGACGAGGCTGCGGCCACGACAAGGGGCTGCTCGACGACGAAGCGGACATAGGATTCGACGGCAAACCGCGTCGCAGGAAGCGCCCCTTCCATGCTCACCACGTAGTCGCGGCTGAGACCGAGGCAGTCGGTCAGCTTCAGCCATCGCTCGATTCCGCCCTGCTCTTCCGGCAGGAGCCCGTCGTGATCATGAATGCGGTGGATCCATTCTCGGCGCAATTCGCGATCGTGTACCCGGCTCATGAAAGCAGCATCCTTGCGCGGGATGGCCTCCTGATAACAGTACCGATTGAGGGCCCATGCGGCCACTTGTCCCTTCGTGAGCTTGCCCCCATGCAGCATTTTGTGAAACGGATGCAGGTCGTGATAGCGCTCGGGCCCCACAGCTCTCAATTGGCGTTCGAATTCATCGGCAGTCCAGGGCTCATCCGAAACCCTTAATTCGCGGACCAATTCATTCATCGGCGTAATCCTCCTCCCAGCGCTATTTTGACCCATATGGGGGGCTCACATATGGCGGTGGAAGCTGCCAGTCGGACGTGGGCTGTATATTGATGCCGATCAAGGAATGGATCACGACCACGTGGTCTTTGATAACAATCAAGTGACCTGAGTCAAAAAAAGAGGCCCGAAGTGTGTCGCTGCGCAAGAGCAACTGAAATCTGTCCGAGGATGATCGCGACGCCATGGAATCCATCGAACGAATGAGAGTTTCGGGCCGCCCGAAAAAGCCAAGTTCGCCATTGGAAGGCCGTCACTCGGGTGTCCGGCACCAATGTGACACCTGTGCAGTGCGCAATGTCGGTATCTGTTCGGCATTGCAACCCGAGGAGCTCAATTGCCTCAACAGGATCGGCAGGAGCAGGCGGGTGGGCGCCGGGCAGCGGATCGTCTCCGACCAGGACAAATCCTCACATCTCGCCATCGTCGTTTCAGGCATCGTCAAGTTGACCAAGGTTTTGCCCGATGGCCGGCAGCAGATCGTGGGATTGCTTTTCCCATCCGATTTTCTTGGGCGGCCGTTTGAGCCAGACAGCCGTTACCATGCCGAGGCGGCGACCGATGTCAAACTCTGCTCATTCCCTGCCCGGGCGCTCGAAGACCTGATGCAACAGTACCCGGGGCTCGAAGACCGCTTGTACCGTCAGACGCTCGACGACTTGGATGCGGCACACGACTGGATGCTGCTGCTCGGCCGTAAGACAGCTCGAGAAAAAGTCGCATCGCTCCTCCTCATGATTGCCAAGCGCTCTGCGAAATGCGCCCCGTCTGCGGCTCGAGCAGAGTACGTGCATTCGTTCGATCTGCCTCTGAGCCGCGCCGACACGGGTGACTTCCTCGGCCTACGCCTCGAGACTGTAAGCCGTCAAATGCGCCACCTTTGCCGGGAAAAGATCATTGCTCTCGACGGAACACGAAGGGTTCGGATCATAAACTTCGCGCTTCTGGAGCAGGCCGCTGCCGGCAGCGATAGCGAGCGGGCACGCGCTTAAGAGGCGGAGGCGCGCAGCGGGAGCAGGCGCGCGGCTTCCTCTTCTCTGGAGCGCAGGTAAACGCTGCTACCGATCGCACACGCGAGGGCGACCATTCCGAACAGCGCCAAATACCAGGCCTGCCAGATGCCGTAGCTGGCTGCCATCATGGTCATCGCGGAAGCGAAGGTAGCGAGCACAAATGGCTGTGCCGCTTCGCGCTGCTTTCCAATTCCGGAAATAACCGCCAGTCCGCAAATCGTCAGCAGCAGTGCGCCAATTGCGCCCAATTCGAACCAAGTCTGGAGAAAGACGTTATGGGCGTGCCGGGAGACTTTGACATGGAAACCGGCCTCCTCCCGTGCAGGATCCTTATTGTAGGCTGGCCCAAGGACATAGGTCATATAGGCGCCAATCCCGACGATCGGCGACTTCAACGCCTCCTCAGCCGTATAATTCCAGATCACCACTCGGTGGCGCATCGAGTTCTGCAGCCAGGATGCGTTCTGAAGGTCATAGCGATGCGCTAAGAGTGATATCGGCAGAACGGCTAGACAGGCTAGCATCCAGCCGACAGCGAGCACCCTTCGGGTCCATGTCAATGAAACGAATGACAGTGCGAGGGTCAGCCCTCCTGCCAAGATCGCCACTTTGGAACTTTCGTGGCGGGAGCCGAAAATGGCGATGAGGGCGAGTACCGAGCCGAGACCGGCAATCCAGACGCCGCGAACGCGACCATAAAGTCCGAGCGCGGCGGTGATGGCGGGGAAAAACAAGAGACTCGCTACCGCGAAATTCCGATTGATATGAGAGGGCGAGATCGATTCGAGATGGTCGCCTGCCCATTTGAAGTGCCGTTCTGGCTGCAAGAGCTCCCTCGGCAACGGCAAGAGGTTATAGACGGCGCGTTGTATAGCCTGCTCTGAAAGCACCTCGATGGCGAGGAAGCCAACCCCTGCAATCAGTCCGAACACGAGACCCTTCGCGGCCTCGGTGTGCGTGGCGCTGCCTGTACTCTCAAGACATCGAATGGCCGCGAGAGAACCGAATGCGACCGCTGCCGCGAGCACGATTTTCTGAAATGCGGCACCGAAAACCTCCGACCAGAGCATGCTCGCAAGTGCAAACACGAGAAGGGCAGCAAGTGTTCCTTCCAGCCGCTCCTTCCGGAATACCGATTGAATGGCCCCGCCCGAGAGATGCGCCTGAGCACATATGGCGGCGATGGCTGCGAAGAGGGCAAAGGGCGTAAGCCTCGCGCTCACCAGTGAAGCGCACGTTCCCGCCAGCACGACCCCACCGACGAGCATCGGATTGCTGACGATTCTTGCTATTGCTGATTCTTCACCGTCGGGAGAAACCACTGGCGCCCTCGAACATTCTGGCGAGCCCCATTAAGCATAGCGCGCGGAGCCATTCAACAATGCTCGATGCCAGCCTCGAAATGCTAGGAATTGCGCGCGCTCGTGCTAAGAAGGGGGGAACTCCCAGCATTTGGCGGATGCCTCATCAGCGGATTTTCTGGTCTGCGTATCATCCAAATGACTCGAGAATGCGTTTACAGCAAAAGTTAAGCTGTCATGTCCCCTATGAATTTCTGGTGCAAATGAGAAAGAAGAAGGTCGCTCTCACTCCCGCAGAGCTCGTACGCCCAACGCGCGAAGAAGCTGAAGAGGCGGTTCGGACCCTCATCCGCTGGGCCGGCGATGACCCTTTGCGCGACGGACTGCAGGAAACGCCCTCCCGCGTCACAAAAGCCTACAGGGAATACTTCCGCGGTTATGACGAAGACCCCGAGCAGATCCTGACAAAAACCTTCGAGGAAATTGAAGGCTACGACGAAATGATCGTGCTGCGTGGCATCCGCTTCGAAAGTCATTGCGAGCATCACATGGCCCCCATCGTCGGAAGAGCCTGGGTCGCCTACATTCCGAACGGCCGCGTGGTGGGAATTTCTAAACTTGCCCGTCTCGTTGTCTCCTATGCCAAGAGACTGCAGATTCAGGAAAAGATGACGGCGCAGATCGCCAACTGTTTGGACAAGGTGCTCCAGCCTCAGGGCGTGGGCGTGGTTATTAAGGCCGAGCACCATTGTATGACGACGCGCGGGGTGATGAAGCCCGGCACCGATCTTGTGACGAGCCGCATGCTCGGCATCTTCCGCGACAGTTCGATCACGCGTCAGGAATTTCTTGCGATGATCGACTGAAGCAGATCAGTCGTCATCCTCTTCAATTTCGGTTCCTGATTCGGCCGGTTCCGCCGGCACTCCCTCGTAGTCGACGCGGACCAGATAGAGCCCTTTTGCGGGAGCCACCGCTCCACACTGGGTTCTATCGCAGGCCTCAAGCACGCGCCGGATATCGCCCGGCGACCACTTTCCCTCGCCGACGAGCTTGAGGCTGCCAGCCATAGAGCGCACCTGATTGTGAAGGAACGACCGGGCTGAAGCGAAGATCCGTATCTCTTCACCTTCCGTTGCAATTTCGAGCCTGTCGAGCGTTCTTACCGGCGACTTGGCCTGGCAAGCCGAGGCACGGAACGTCGTGAAATCGTGGCGGCCGAGAAGATGCTTGGCGCCTTCCTTCATGGCTTCCGCATCGAGGGAAGCCGTCAACCACCACACACGATTCTTATCGAGGGCTGGCGGCGCACGGCGGCAGAGAATGCGATAAAGGTAGTGGCGGGCCACCGCCGAAAACCGCGCGTCGAATGTTTCGGATACTTTTTCGGCGGCCAGAATGACGATCGAGGCCGGCTTCAAATAAAAATTCATGGCTTCGCCGATCCGAAACGGGTCCCACTCCTTCGCTAAGTCGAAATGTGCCACTTGACCCAGCGCGTGAACCCCCGCGTCCGTCCGGCCGGCGCCCTTCACAACAACCGTCTCGCCGCTGAACCGCTGCACGGCCTCCTGCAACGCGCCCTGTATCGATGGACTGAACGGCTGCACCTGCCAACCGGCAAACGCCGTTCCGTCATACTCGATGGTGATTCGATAGCGCGGCATTGACCTCGAGCCCGAAGAAAAAGAGAACGCGCGCCGACATGGACGCGCGCTCTACCTAGCTCATTTCAGAGCCGAAGGGAAAAATCAGAAGGTCTTAGGGGGTCGTTCCCATTCCATCGGCACCGACACCCTTGTGATGGCCGTGCCCACCATGAAAGCGATGGCGGAACCCCGGGAAGAAGCCGCCGATTGCCGGCGTGCTGTAGCGAGGCTCGTTATAGTTGTAATTATAATTATAGCTCCGGCTCTCTTCCTTGATGCGCACATCCTCGTAGCTGAGATTCAAAGGCGTCTGTCCGCCCGGATTGACAATGACGTGGCGCGTTGGGGGAAGCGGTCGGAAAACTCTGACACCGGCTTCCATGGTAACCACGGCGCCATAGTAAGGCCGCGGCTCGATCCGGGTCGTGTAAGCATCCGCAGCGACGGCGGGCGCTGCAAAGATTGTGCTGCTCACTGCAACAAGAAACGCTGAGTACTTACGCCACATGATCCACTCCACGCGATCTCTGAAATGACCCTAATGACAAACTGCCGCCATTATAGGAACGGTGGCCGTCGATCCGGTAACACTTTTTCAACCATGATTAATGTCAGCCGTTATGGGCGACGCGCGAGATGCACTTCGCATAAGGTTACTTGACAGTCATACCCTTGGAGAGAGCAAATCCACGCAGGAATTCTACCGCCCCACATACCTTCTTGCCGGCTCGCTGCAACTCGAGGAGACGAACGGCCCCGGCTCCGCAGGCGATTGTGAGATTGCCGTCCAGAACCTCTCCAGGTTGGCCACGCCCCTCGGCAAGGGTGGATTTGAGAACCTTGATGCGCTCGCTTTGACCACCTTGCCCCGGCGCTTCGAACCAAGCCCCCGGCACCGGCGAGAAGGCGCGAATGCGGTTATGAACTTCCACCGCTGGCCGCGTAAAATCCAGACGCGCCTCCGCCTTTTCGATTTTGGTAGCATATGTAATTCCGGCCGCCGGCTGCGGACGCTCGCTTAGCGCGCCCAGCTCCAAGAGTCCGAGCGCCTCAACCATCGCCTCAGCAGTTGCGTCTGAGAGCGCATCGTGCAACTCGCCTGCCGTCATGTCAGAGCCAATGGAAACGGGCCGCTCGAGGCAGATCGGTCCCGTGTCGAGACCTGCTTCCATCCGCATAACGGTCGCCGCGGTCTCAGTATCCCCAGCTAGAATGGCTCGCTGAATGGGTGCGGCTCCGCGCCAACGCGGCAAGCGGGACGCGTGACCGTTCAAGCAGCCGAACTTCGGCATGGCGAGGATCGCGGGAGGCAGCAGGAGTCCGTAGGCTACGACGACCGCCACATCCGACTGGTGTGCGGCAAATTCTGCCTGCTCAGCCAGACCTTTGAGACTTTTCGGCGTGAAGACCGGAATTCCCGCGCCTTCGGCTTCGATATGAACGGGCGATTTCTTTTCACCCATGCCGCGCCCGGCTGGCCGTGGCGGTTGCGTGTAGACGGCAACGACGTTATGGCCGGCGCCAATTATGGCCCTCAACGTGGGAACCGAATAGCCCGGCGTTCCCATGAAGATTGTTCTGAGCGACATGCCCCCACACCCCGTCGTCTCTGAACCGAAGCGGTCCGAGAGCTTCGTTCAGGCCGTTCCGCGCGCTGCTTTCCTGAATTTGCGAATGACCATGTCTCTCCGCAGCCGGGAAAGAAAGTCGATAATAAGTTTGCCGTTGAGATGATCGATCTCGTGCTGGATGACGGTCGCCAGCAGTCCCTCCGCGTCGAGCCGGCGCTTCTCTCCGTCACGATCGAGGTACTCGACGGTCAACGTCGACGGGCGCTCGATCTCGACCCGGAAATCGGGAATGGAAAGGCAGCCCTCCTCGTGCATGCGTAGCTCGGGACCCAGTCTGAGGATTTCGGGATTGATGAGCGTCAAAGGCGATTTTTTTTCGTCTTCGTCTGAGACGTCGAGCACCACCAAGCGGCGCGGCACGCCAACCTGAATGGCCGCAAGTCCGATTCCGGGTGCCTTGTACATGGTCTCCAGCATGTCGTCGGCAAGACGCAGAATGTCGGAATCGACGCGCTCGACAGGCTTAGACTCCTGGCGCAGAAGTGGATCGGGGAGCGTGATGACAGGCAAGATTGACATAACCGTCACATAGGCAACCGGAGTGCCCCGGTCAATCGGCTCGTGACATCCCGATCAAATGGCGCAAGCCGCGAACGGCAATCAGCGACAAGATCTTGTATCCGGCGAGAATGACCCCCTTAACCGTCCCAGAGATCTTGGAGCGTCCGATCCGCTTGCGGTAGCGAACAGGCACGTCCACCACTTTAAGCCCCTGCTCGGCGGCCTTGATTTGCATCTCGACCGTCCAGCCGAACGTCCTGTCCCGCATGTGCAGGTCACTGAGGGCGGGACGCGTGATTGCCCGAAAAGGCCCGAGATCGGAGTAGGTGACGCCCCAGATTGCGCGAATTAGTGCCGTCGCCAGCCAGTTGCCCCAGCGCTGCTGCGGCGAGAGCGAGCCCGGCTCCGCTTGCCCCAACACCCGTGATCCAATGGTCATGTCGGCTTCGCCGCGGAGTATTGGATCGACGAGCGCCGCCATTTCACCGGGGTAGTCCGAATTGTCGCCGTCCACAAAGACGATGATATCGACGGGCTCCAGTGCGGCAATTCCAGCAAGGCATGCCGACCCATAGCCCGGCGAGAGCTCGCTAACAACATGGACGCCGTAAGCGCTGGCCACCTCGCCCGTGCGGTCCCGCGACCCGTTGTCCACCACAACCACACAGTCGACCCATTTTGGAATTGCCGACAGAACAAGTCCGATGGCGTGTTCCTCATCGCAGGCCGGGATGACAACGCCGATTTTCTGTCCCTCACGCATGAGCCTGGCTCGATGTGCTTGAGGTCCGCCACCATGCGATCTCGAAAATCAGAATGCTCCACACAGGTATCCAGATCAACCACACGACCGCATTTCGAAACGTTTCATGCTGATCGTGCGCCATGAAGTAGAAGGACGCGTAGTAGATGGGGGTCAGCGCGACGGCCGTAAGCAGGCCCAGCGAGGGGAGAAACGCAAGGAGCGGCAACATCCAGAGCCCGTACCATGGGAATTGGACTGGGCTCAGGATGAAAAGCGCGCCGACTGTTACCGCAGCCCGAGCCAAGAGATCTTGCCCGCCCTCCAAGGGACGCCAAGCCATCCAGAGCGCGACGCCCGCTGCGACAACGGCAAGTGCCGCCTTCGCAATGAGTGCGGAAGTGGTCCCCGCAGCGAGACTTTCAGGGAGCACTATTCGGACCAGACTTTCAAGAACGGGAAAATGGGCACTATTCGTGCGCCAATACTGGGCAAAAGCCACGAAACCGGAATTGGAATCGAAGCCGCCAGCCGAAATGGGAGCCAACCAAAGAGCCATCAAACCTGCAATCAGAAGCGCCGCGCCTGCCAGTCGCCGTGGCTCCATCCAATACGGTCTCAAGATCAAGGACGCCAAAATGAGCGGCCAGATTTTGGCACCAGCCGCAAGCACCAGAACGCCCGCTGAAAACATCGTCCGGCCCCGAACGGCGAGCAGCAGAGCACCGAGGACGAATGGCGTGACGATACCCTCCATGTGGGCCGAATTCATGATCTCCTTCACAGCGACCGGATTGAGCCAATAGAGAGCCGACCAGAGCGGCGAACGACCCGCGGCCACGAGCAGCGTCATGAGGAGCACAAGTGTGAGCAGTTCGGATCCAAGAAGTACGGCTCTCCACGCCAGCAGACTGAAAGGCTCGATGGCATAGGCGAGGGCGAAGAAGGCCTGCGCAACTGGTGGATAGACAGTCTTCAAATGCGAGTGATTGACACGCTCGATGACCACACCCGACGCCCGAGCCAGAGGTTGAAGAGTGTAATAATAAGGCTCACCTTGCGCCTCGTCGGGAGAGGCCTCATACGGGTTGAAGCCGTGCGCGGTAACCGCCCCATCCCACAAGTAGCGGTTCCAATCGTCCTCGAAAGCAGGCGTGCTGTTGATGAGGGCGAGCCGTAACAGCAGCCCGCAGAGAAGCATGAATGCGAGCACCTTTTTCTGCGTCGAGGGGGCGGCTTCAAGCGTTGCTTTGACAAGGGGCAGGATGAGCAGAAAAAGGGCCCCCGCGATGGTCATTCCTGCGGCAAGCGCAATCGCCGGCTGATCGATGACCTCTATTTCGGGACCGAATAGCGTCGAGTAGCGATAAAGTGCATAGGCTGCCCCGCCAAGCGCCGTACCCATTGCGAGCCAGCCTGCCCAGATTAGTCCATCGGCCGGTCGCTGATGATCCCTCATGTCCTGCAGAACCTCACCAATCTGCCCTACTGCCAATGCCCAGTAGACCGCAATGCCGAAATCCTTACGTCAAATGGTCTGACTGCGTTTCATGTTCCCGATAAGAACATTGGTTCGCATGGATTGCGAGCCGCGACCAACTGCGCTAACCCGGCGGATGGAGGATATTGCGCATCGATGGAGACGAACAACAAACAGCTCATTTTGGGACGCCGGGAGTGGATCAGCCTTCCGGATCTCGGGCTCGCGGCCATCAAGGCGAAAATCGATACCGGAGCCAAAACTTCGTCACTTCACGCCCGCAACATCAAACTTATCGGATCGGCTTCGCGACCGCGCGTTCGTTTCACCGTGCATCCAATCCCGATGCGGCCCAAGATCGCGATCGCTTGCGAAGCCGACGTCATCGATGAGCGTGCCATAACGAGCTCGAACGGCGCTCAGGAGCGCCGTCTCATCATCAGAACCGCGATCCGCCTGGGGGATCGAACCTGGCGCGTTGAAATGGGCCTCACCGACAGGAGCGTGATGACCTCCAGGTGCCTGCTCGGGCGCCAGGCAATACCGGCCGATATGCTGGTCGATCCTTCATCAAGCTTTTTGCAGCCGCGTCTTTCGTCGCGACTTTATTCGACGAGGACATAGTCTACTCAATTGCGCAGGGCGCGCGCCATCTCCGCGAGGGCGGCCTTGGTCTGCTCGACGGGACGCCACCCCGTCTCGCGCAGACGCCCCGTGTCGACAATCAACTCGCCGGCAAGTCGCTCCCATGCTTCGCGCTGACCTGCGAGCCTTGCCATCCAGCCGATCGGTCGCATCGGAACCGGCACGAGTCGCACGGGCCGTCCCAGCCCCTGGCGAACCGCCGCAATCATTTCCGCAACACTCACGGGCTGCGGGTCTGCCACCAGGAAAATGCTTCTCGCACACTGAGGCGCAATCAGAACATGCTCCACCGCGCTCGCCAGATTGGCAAGGCTGAGCAGCGAGCGCAGATTGTGGAAGCTGCCGAACGGTAACGGGTAAGGACTGTCGGCGAGCTTGGCGAGAGACCGCATGTTGCCCTTGACGCCGGCGCCGTAGACCAGAACGGGGCGCAGCGCGACCCAATCCGTTGCCGTGCCCGTTAAGACCTCCTCAAGGGCCCGTTCGGCGGCGAGCTTGGAACGGCCATAAGCGTCGATCGGAAGCGGCTCGTCCGTCTCACGTACCATGCCTCGTGCCGCCGGCCCGGTCTGTGCACGCACCGAGGACATGAGCACGATTCGCTTCACCCCGGCCGCACGCGCCGCTTCTGCCAGGCTGCGCACCGAATGCGCATTGATTTGCATGTAGGTCTCCTCGGAAATCGGCCGATCCGCATGAGCGATGCCGGCGAGGTGCACGACATGACTGATTCCACCGAGAAGAGGTCGCCATTCGATGCGCTTCAGATCGGGAAGCGTGCAAGCCTCGACGCCGGGGCCCGCAATTCCTTCCGCTACGCCGCGCCCTGCTGCACGTACGCGAAATCCTCCCGCCGCCAAGCGGCGCACGAGATCCCTTCCGATGAACCCCGTAGAACCTGTAACGAGAACTTTGCCCTTCATGTCCTAAACATACGCTCTGTGCGCGAAATCCGGGACAATTCCGCTTAACTGATCTCGAGGATCTTAAACCAGGATGCATTGACGTCGCGTACGTCGAATTTGCGCTCCGCTTTCAAGCGGCTAGCACGCGCCATGGCAGGAATGAGATCGGGCCGCATGAGAAAGCTTTCCATGGCTCCGGCCAATTCGTCTGCATTTCCCGGTTCAACAAGACAGCCGTTGACTCGTTCATCCACGGTTTCGCGGCTGCCCGGAACATCGGCCACAATGACGGGGCGTCCCGCCGCCAGGGCTTCCTGAACGGCACGAGGCATGCCCTCGGCACGTGAAGGATAAACAAAAACGTGAGATTTTGCGATTTCGCTTCGCACGTCGCTCACTTCGCCGGCATAGATGAGGTTCTCTCCGTCAGCGCCAATCGCCGCCGGAGTTACGGCACTCGTCCCCGCTCCCGGCGGGCCCGCGAGGAGAAACTTCGAGGCCGGCGACCTGGATTTGACCTTGCGGGCGGCTTCTGCAAAATCGCCCACACCACGCGAGCGCTCGAGACGCGACAACATGAGAAAGACCAAGCCCTGACCCAGAGGCGGCAGGGGAAGCGCAATGCTGCGCTCCACGTCGACGCCAGCGCCCGGCACAACGAAAACGGGTTTCGAGGGCGACAAGAGGCCCTCCTTTCTCAAACGGGCCGCATGCTCCTTGTTGTGAAAGACGACAGCGTCGCTCACTTCCAAAGCGCGTTTGACGCCGCGTGGTGAGGGGCTGCCCGCAGCATCCGGCCGGAAGCCGAATTCCGGCACGACGTTCATGAG
>CAZSNH010000024.1:0-9012 GCA_964607855.1 uncultured Hyphomicrobium sp.
TCCGCGACGTTCTTTACCCTTATAAGGGGCTGGTTATTGCAACCAAAGGCGGACTCGTGCGGCCGGGACCGCGACAATGGATTCCCAGGGGCGATCCCGCCTATCTCAGACAATGCGTCGAAGGCAGCCTCAAGCGATTGGGCGTATCTTGCATCGATCTCTGGCAGCTGCATCGCATCGACGCGAGCGTACCCAGAGACGAACAGTTCGCCGTCATCAAGGCTATGCAGGACGAGGGACTGATCCGACATGTCGGCCTGAGCCAAGTGAGCGTTGAGGATATCATGGCGGCTTCGAAAGTGCTCAAGATCGCGACAGTGCAAAACCTTTACAACTTGGGAAATCGCGCCAGTGACGATGTGCTTGCTTACTGCGAAACCCACAACGTCGGTTTCATTCCCTGGTACCCGTTGGCCGACGGCACGTTATCGCGCGCGGGCTCGATTGCTTCGTCTCTCGCAGCTAAGTACCGCGCAACGCCAAGTCAGATCGCGCTGGCTTGGCTCATCAAGCGCTCGCCGGTCATGTTGCCTATTCCGGGCACAAGCCAGGTCTCGCATCTCGAAGAGAATGCGGCCGCCGCCGCCCTGCGAATCGAACAAGACGATTTGGAGCTTCTCACCGCACAGGCCGGGCGCAGATAAGCGTGACAAGAAATGGACGCCCCCCCCCATACCTTATCGCCACCGCGGGCCTTACGCGCCCTCGCAGCTAGTACGTTGAGCCCCTCGATGAAACCGGCAAACGCAATTGCGGTGTAGATGTAACCTTTGGGGATGTGGGCTCCAAAGCCCTCGGCGATCAAGACCGTGCCGATCATCAGGAGGAACCCAAGGGCCAGCATGATGATGCTCGGATTGTCAGCCAAGAAGTTCGCCAGCGGGTCGGCGGCCAAAAGCATAACGATAACCGAAACTATGATGGCGATCATCATCACAGGCACATGGGGCGTCATGCCGATGGCGGTCAGAATGCTGTCGATCGAAAAGACGGCGTCCAGCAGAAGTATTTGCGCGATTACCGAACCAAAAGAGAGGGTGGCCTGTCGATTGTCGAAAATATCAGGCGCGGGACTGGGATCGACGCGATGATGAATTTCCTTGGTGGCCTTCCACAAAAGGAACAGGCCGCCCCCAATCAGGATGACGTCTCGCATTGAGAACGGCTGGCCGAATAGGGTGAAAATCGGCGTCGTCAATTGCGCGATGTAGGTCAAGGACCCCAACATCCCAAGACGCATCAGGAGCGCAGCTGAGAGCCCGATCCGGCGTGCTGATGAGCGCTGCTGCTCGGGAAGTTTGTTGGTCTGGATAGATATAAAAAGAAGATTGTCGATCCCGAGTACGACTTCCATGACCACAAGGGTGATGAGCGCTATCCAAACGGCCGGATTCAGTAGCAATTCGAAAAGTTCGCTTATCATTGGTCCCATTCCATCAAAAGGTGC
The DNA here is from genome assembly GCA_964607855.1 of uncultured Hyphomicrobium sp. Lineage (GTDB taxonomy): Bacteria > Pseudomonadota > Alphaproteobacteria > Rhizobiales > Hyphomicrobiaceae > CAZSNH01. The sequence goes on from CAZSNH010000024.1 coordinate 1,448, forward strand.
GCCGAATCGCCGCCACTATGCCAGCAGATCAGAAAATGCTCTACAGCACCCTCGAATTCCGAACGGGTCCCCGGATGCGACGCCGCTTCCTTCTGATACATAATCCGATCGCGGGTGTAAAAGGCCGCTCCCTATTGGCCAAGACCCAAGCAGCGCTCGAAGAGCGCGAAGCTGAGGTCATTTCCGCCCAAACGCTCCTCGACAGGCCGGATCTTTCGCAACTCAATTCGCAACACTTCGACGCCGTCATCGCGGCGGGTGGCGACGGGACGTTTCGCGCACTCGCCAAAGCCCTCGGAGACCGGCTCCCAATCGGCTTTCTGCCGATGGGGACCGGCAACGTACTCGCCCACGAAATTGAACTGCCCATGAAACCGGCCGCGCTGGCGGGCGTATTTTGCGACGGGCCGGAGATACAGATCGAGAGCGGCATGGCAAATGGGGAGCCGTTCTTCCTGATGGCAGGTGCCGGGTTTGACGGAGAGGTTATCCACCGTCTCAGCACGCCGTTGAAGCGCCGGATCGGAAAAGGAGCTTATGTGACCTCCGTTCTCGCGGCGCTCGCGAAAGGCGAGCCGGATCTTGACATCGTGATCGATGGCAAACGGCTCCAAGCGGGTTGGATCGTCGTTACGAAATCGCGCCGCTACGGCGGCTCGTTCACGATATGCCGGAATGCCGGACTGCTGTCGGAAGGGCTGCACGCGATCGTCTTCACATCCCGTAGCCGCCTACGCCGGATCGGCGAACTCGCCGCCCTCGCCCTCGGTGGGGTCGAACGGATGCACGCCGTGATGACGATCCAGTGTCGTCGGGTGGAGGTTACGTCACGCGCCGCCGTAGCCGTACAAATCGACGGCGATCCGTGGGGCACACTCCCCCTCACGATCGACTCGAAAGGCATATCCGCCCGTCTCATCGTGCCCGCAGGTTTTACCGGCTGAAAACGGTCAGACCCGTTGAGCTTCGCGGCTCTCGAGAGCCTCGAACGGGATCAGCAAACGCTTCTCATCATCCCAAAGCTTGAGATTGGCGCACTTGAAGCTTTCCCAAAGCGTTAGGCGGTTGATCTCCGCGAGTTCCGGATTGGCCTTCATGCAATCGACGAGCCGGTAATTCGGAATCATGCTGTTCAAATGATGGATGTGATGGAGGCCAATATTGCCTGTGAACCAGTTCAAGACGGGATGCAACTCGTAATAAGAGCTGCCGTAAAGTGCAGCCAACTGGAAGCTCCAATCTTGGCTCTCGTCCCACTGCGTTTTTTCGAACTGATGTTGAACGAAGAACAGCCAGCCGCCAGCGGCCGTCGCGACGTGCACCATCGGAAGCACAACCATGATGAAGGATAATGCGCCGGTGAAATAGATGATCGGGCCATAAACGGCCGCAAGCGCAAGATTGAGGCCCATGACGCTCTTCCAAGTCTCACGCGCCGGGTAGGGATGAAACCAGGGCAAGCGCTGGATAACGAGGAAATAGATCGGCACCCCCAGGCCGAAAAGGAAGAGCGGGTGACGGTAGATGCGGTAGACCAGTCTCGCCCGTGGCGAGAGTGCCATGTACTCCTTGACTGTGAGCGTTGTGATATCGCCCACGCCGCGTTTTTCGAGATTGCCCGAGGTCGCGTGGTGCTGGGCATGCTCACGCCGCCAGAGTCCGTAAGGAGCTAGTGTCAGCACGCTCATAGCCCGGCCCATCGCATCGTTGGCCGCGCGGGACGAGAAAAAGCTTCCGTGTCCGCAGTCATGCTGAATTATGAAGAAGCGAACGAGCAATCCACCAGCCGGAATGGCGAGAAGCAATGTAATCCAGTAGGCCGTGTTCACGGTCGCAAACATCGCAGCGATGATGAGTACAAACGGAATTGCAGTCGTCGCGACCTGCGTCCAGGCTTTAGATGCGACAGAGCCCTTGAAGAGCGCGCAGCGCAGCGCGAGCCGTCGCGCGCTGGCTTTGAGTTCTTCGAGTTCGGCAATCTTTTCTGGAGGGAGAGACCGTGCGGGCGATGAATAATCGGAGCCGGCGCGGTCAATCAAGGCAGCAGAAGTTTGAGGCACGTTGGGGATTTCCCGAATTGAATAAGGTGGTTGGAATGCCGAACAGCTGCTTCCGGTAACACATTCGCCGCGCTCAATCGATGCCATTTATGCCGCAATCTACCGCCGAATTTTGCGGATTCGGTACCTTCGGAAGCCCTGCATTGGGGAATTTGAGCTCGGCGAGCCGTTAGAAGCATCTGAAATCAGATTGGAGGGGGCACGAGCAACGCCCCGCTCACCTTCGTTGCAGTTTTTTTGCACGTGCTAAAAGATTAGCGCAGACCCCAGATCTCAACCGTGCCTTCACCAAGGAAATTCAACTTCGTCCGGTACTTGAGTTCGATCCGGTCGATGTGTCGGCGATTTCCTTTGAGATCGAGGCGCGCTGAAGATTGGCCGCCCGAGAGCTCGCCAAAGAACGGCACGTCTTCAACTTCGCCGTTTCCATATACGATGCGCAGTCCGTAGAACCTCACCTGGTGATCACGAACGGAGACGCGTATGGCCTTGAAGGCCCCGAAACGCTCCCCGACGTGAAACGCGTCGAGGTCATTGCTGAACATCAGTGCCCGCTGTGCTCCGAGCAGCACCCAGCCCTGGTTGAAGTCGCGCCAACGACCGCGATCACCGAGCCAGCTGTCGGCATAGTCGCCGTACACCTCGATGTACGATCGGCCAGGCCCGGGCGCCTGATAATCGACAGTCACCGACTTGATAAAGCGATCGCCTTTCAGCTCAATCGGCTGCGTGCGTGTATTGTCGCTGAGCGGCGCATCGATCGCCACTCTCTGACGGTCGCCGTTGCCATAGATGATCGTGATGCCTTTGAGCGCGATCGGCGTACCGACCAGCCTCAAGCCGATGCGGCGGAAGATGCCGAGGTCACGTCCGATGGGAACATCGGCCGAGATGAGCCTTGTTCCAGGAGGTGCAGGCGGCGGAGGAGGAGCACGCAGGTTGCCCCACGTACTCGTATCGCGGCCGGGCGTCACAGGAAAAACAGGGCCGCCGGCAGCGCCGCGCGGCAGCGGCTTCGAGCCGATCAACACCCAGCCCTTCGGGAAGCCGTGAGACGGCGGTCCGGCAGGACGCGGCGGAGGACGGCGCGGATGTTCATAACCGAGGAGCTCAAGTTTCGACTGAGCCGTGCGCCAGGACGGACGCTTGGTTACAATCACCTGAGCAATGTTGCGCCGCTCGCCATTGACGACAACAACCTCCGGACTGACTTCACCCGCCTCCAAACGTTCGAACAAGTCGATGTCCTGCGTCTCGCCATTCGTGAACACAATCTGGATGTGACGGAACGTGATGGCATCGTCGATGGCATGGAACCGAATTTTCGTGAACGGGCCCTCGCCGCGCGGAACATGAAGCACGACACGATCCGAGCGCTGCTCGACGATTTGACGATCGATGATGTCGAAGCCCGCGGCACTCGGGGGCGGGACCGGCCGACGCCATCCCAGCAGCTCGACACGGGTCGCGCCGGGCCTCCAGCTCGGCCGCTTCTGAATGCTGACGCGCTCGACGAAGCGCCGCTCGCCCTCAAGATCAAAGAGTGCGCTCTCCTGGCCTGGCTCCAAACGCTCAATCACATCGATATTCTGCGATTCGCCATTGCCGAATGTTACGAGAATGTTCCGGAACGTCAGCGGGCCGTCGACCGCACGAATGGCGATCTTGGCGAGCCGGCCATCTTGAGGTCCAACGCGGAATTCAATTCTGTCGCTGATATTGTCAACCGTCTGCCGGTCGATGACGTCGGGGCGGCCCGGCCCGCCCGCTGGCCCCGCGGTGTCAGGACCAACGACCTTCTCGCCGAAAATGGCAACGCGCGGCGTGCCACCGAATATCTGCCGGCCGTCGTAGCGAATTATGATGTCCCTGATACCGCGCCGCGTGCCTAGTAGATCGATATCCCGGGAGACCTGGCCTTCGCGGACGATCTGGTCGACGCGAATGAGCTGCTCTTCGCCGTTGATGAAGCGAACCCTGAGGGATTCGATGGCGACGTCATTGCCGGATACTTTGATTCTGAGTTGCAGGAAGGGTCCTTCGCCCTGCCCGACTTGTAGGATGTCACCTTGGTCCAGGAGGCCAACACGCTTTTCACCCAGAAGCACCCATTCCGTCGCCGGTCGCGCAAACGCGGGAAATGCAATCACGGCCGCCAAGAGCGCCAGGATCGAAAACTTCAGATGACGCGGCACGGGGCCTCCCTCCATGATAATGCTGCTGGCGCGGTGAAAGCCGACCAGCGCCTTTCAAATCGGCGCACGGACAGCGGACTGTCAGCACGCGGCACGCTTCCATCCTATTCAGTGAGACCGTCAAAAAAAAGACGGAGCCCGCGCAATTGTGGCGCCACCTATCCGTCTTTTGCGCAACTCAGTTTCAATAAAGGGGCGAAATCGGCCTCTCTCTCGATCCAGCCAGCCTCAGTGCTGCCCCCAGAATTCCACGACACCCGCACCCACTCCCTTTCCGAAAAGAATGCGCGTGCGATACGTCACTCTTATTTCTTTGATCGGCGAGTGTTCCTCCTTGAGATCCCACGGACCCGCGGACTGGCCGGGATCAATCCTATCATTCAACTTAATCACCTCATCCGGACCGCTGGTAAAGACGACGCGCACCTCGCGCAGCGTTATGCTGCGATCACGGACATTTAGCCGGACGCGCGCGAAACCGCCCTCGTTCGCTCCGACGCTTATCGTATCCGTATCATAGCCGAGCGAGCCCGCCGTCTGCGATCCGAGCAACACCCAGCCTTGATTGTACTGACGCCCCTCTCCGTCCGGCCCGAGCCAGTTCTTTGCGAACTGACCGATGACTTCGACGCGCGCCTGACCTTTGAAACTGGGCCGCGAGCGGTAGCTCATCTCGATATCCTTGATGAATTCCTTGCCGTTCACGCGGAACCACTTTGTCTTCTGGTTGGCGCCGATGTCGGCATCGACCACCAATGTCTGGCTTGTACCGTTCACGTAGTCGACGATGAGCTCGTTGATGTGAACCGCGTTGTCGAGCACGCGCAGACGCAAATACTCAAATTTTCCGATTTCCGAGCCAACTGCAATCCTGTCCTTGTCGATGCCGTAGCCGACGTTCTGATAGCCGAACATCACATCCCGGCCCTCGATGATCGCTCCTGTCTCAATGGGGAGCGGCTGGCTATTCGTCGCCGACGTTTCAATTTTTCCTGTTTGGGTACCGGCCTTGGCGATGTCGAGATTGGGATCGCGCTTTGCTAATCGTCCCTTCGGGCTCTGCAGGGCATAAATATCGAGGATCGGTTTGCGCTTGCCCTTTTTCGGTACGCTATAGGCCACGCTCACACGATCGACAAAACGCTCGGCATCTTTCTCATCAATCGGCTTCGTCCGTTCGCCAGGCTCCAGGCTGAACCGCCGGTCGACAACATGATTGCTGCCGCCCGCGTACGACACCTCGATGCGGGAAATATCGATACTGTTCCGCCGCGCGTGAATCCGCAGCGCCTTGACACTGCCCTTCGCCTTGCTGGTGTCGATGTCGCCTGTTGTCTGATTGGGGTCAAGTTCCTCACTCCCGATCAAGACCCATCGGTCTTGGGCAAGGGCAGCTTCCGCCAAACCGATCGAAATCAGGCTCACTGCTGCAACGAGAACCCCGCGAATCATTCCCATCTCCCGTTTGAAAGTGACGCCAGTCATACGCCACACCGGCCTCGAAATAAAGGCAGCCCGGCTGAGAAATCTCCTTGCCCTTTGAATGTTTGACGGCGAAAACCTGGCCTTAGTTTGGCCTTGATGCGGCATGTGCAATTGCCCCCTCTAAATGACAAGGCGCTCGTAGCTTCGTGAGTTCAGGACCCGATGTCCATCGCTGCCACCCCGGCCCGTTTTCAGACGGCCATTGATCGTCTTGCGAAGCTCTTTCCCGGCCGCGTCGAGAGAGGTGAAGCCATTCGCCATCAGCACGCCAACACGCTGACCTGGTTTGCCTCCGAGGCCCCCGACGCAGTCGTTTGGCCGGAAACGACGGCGGAGGTCGTCGCTATCACGGCAATCGCCCGGGAATTCAAAATGCCGATTGTTCCTTTCGGTTCGGGCACGTCCCTGGAAGGGCACGTCAATGCCCCAATGGGTGGCGTCTCAGTCGACTTTTCGCGCATGAACAACATCCTTGCTGTCAATGATCGCGATCTCGACTGCGTCGTCGAGCCCGGCGTGACGCGCAAGCAGTTGAACGAGCACCTGCGTGATAGCGGGCTCTTTTTCTCGGTCGATCCCGGTGCCGAGGAAGCGAGCCTCGGCGGCATGGCCTCGACGCGCGCTTCAGGAACCAACACCGTGCGATACGGCTCGATGCGCGACAACGTGCTCAGCCTTGTCGCGGTGATGGCCGACGGAACCGTGATCCGCACTGGCGGGCGGGCGAGAAAATCCGCCGCCGGCTACGATCTGACGCGACTTTTGATAGGATCGGAAGGCACGCTTGGGCTCATCACCGAGTTGCGCTTGCGCCTTTACGGCGTGCCGGAAACCATCTTAGCCGCGGTCTGTCCCTTCCAGACCATCAACGGGGCCTGCAATTCCGCCATCGAGGCTATCCAATCAGGATTGGGCCTGGCGCGGATCGAGCTCCTCGATGGCGTGCAGATCCACGCCGTCAACGTGCATTCAAAGCTCGCTCTCGAGGAAGCCCCGACACTCTTCCTTGAGTTTCACGGCTCCAGTGCTTCCGCGCGCTATGAAGTCGAGCACTTCGGCGAAATTGCGAGGGCCAACGGTGCGCTGCGCTTCGACTGGGCGGAAGGACACGAGGAACGCCGACGTCTCTGGCGGGCGCGGCATGACGCGTTCTGGGCCGTTCGCACGGCTTGGCCCGGCCGAACGGTACTTGCCACCGACATCTGCGTGCCAATTTCACGGCTTGCCGAGTGCGTGTCGGAAACGGCCGAGGACATTCGCGCTCACGGATTAACGGCGCCGATCGTCGGGCACGTTGGCGATGGCAACTTCCACACGATTCCCGTTTTCGATGCCAGCGATCCGCGCCAATTGTCGGCCGTACGGGCCTTCCTCGACCGGCTTGTCGCGCGCGCCATCGCGATGGACGGCACCTGCACGGGTGAGCATGGCATCGGCCAAGGAAAAATGAACGCGCTCGAGCAAGAGCTCGGTCCCGGGCTCGAGGTCATGCAGTCGATCAAGCGTGCCCTCGATCCTCTGAACATCCTTAACCCGGGAAAAATCTTTCGCCTGACTGGCTGAGAGCTCTTGCCCCAACTCATGGATGTGTGACGCCAACACGGCCATTGAGCGTGGCGTTCGAAACCGAGACATTCGTTGAGACGGCTTTCACATTGATCACGCAGATGGTGCAGTGAAGAGCAGCCATTCCTCCATCCATTCAATTCCTAACAAATTTCCATTTCTTTTCGCGGCATTTTCTTCAGGCATTGAACGTATTCGCAGCATCTTCGACGTAAAGTCCTGCCTGGGTAGAAGGATCACGAGCTAGGCAGGCTTGGGA
>CAZSNH010000024.1:9022-13735 GCA_964607855.1 uncultured Hyphomicrobium sp.
GGAATCATGGCCGAATTGTTTGGAACTGCTGGGAATGACGTCATCAACGGCACCTCAGATGCCGACGTCATTGACGCTGGCGAAGGCAACGACAAGGTCACCTCGGGCAACGGTAACGACACGCTCCTTCTCGGTGGCGGCAATGACTGGGCGAACGCAGGCGCCGGGGATGACCAGCTTTTTGGCGGCTTGGGTAACGACACGCTAACGGGCGATGCCGGCAACGACAAGATTTACGGCGAGGACGGCAACGACGGCGTCTACGGCGGTGGCGGCAGCGACCAGATCTGGGGCGGCAACGGCAACGATACTCTCATCGGTGACGCCGGAAACGACGTCATCGACGGCGGCGCCAACGACGACAAGATGTGGGGCGGCGTCGGCAACGACACCCTTTTCGGTAATACGGGTAACGATGTCATGTATGGCGATGCCGGTGACGATACCTTCGTCATCCGCGTCGGTGATGGCACGGACACGATTACGGGCGGCACGGGCGTCGACAATATTCTTTTTCAATTGAATGCCGGTGACCTGACCCCGGCTCTCATCGCCGATCTCGACGCCTACGATATTTGGAACAAGGCGCAGCTCGCGAGCGTCGGCGGCGACTTGAATGCGCTCGCCGCGCAGACGACGGCCGCAACCTTTACCTTCGCCTCCCTCGGAGTGACCATCGCAGCCGAAACGCTCTCGATCACCGTTGATGGCAGCCCGGAGCCTTTGGCAAAGATCATCAATGACGCACCGACGGCCGACGCAGTCGCAAGTGTGAGCACGGATGAGGACACGGTTCTCAACGGCACGATCTCGGCGTCCGACCCCAACAACGATACCCTGACGTTTGCCGTCACCGCGGGGCCAGCGAATGGTTCGCTTTCCATCAACTCCTCGACCGGCGAATACGTCTATACGCCGCTTGCCAACTACAATGGCCCGGATAGCTTCACCGTCAGCATCACGGACATCTGGGGCGCCACAGTCAGTCAGACCGTGAATGTGACGGTTGTCCCGGTGAATGACGCGCCAGTAACCGCTGCCACGGGCACGCACTCGACGGCTGAGGATAGCGCGGTATCAGGCACCATCATCGCCTCCGACATCGATGGCGACGCGCTCACCTTCAGCATTGCCACGGGCCCGGCGAATGGCTCAGTCAGCATCAATGCCTCAACGGGTGAGTACACCTACACGCCCGCGGAAAACTTCAGCGGCAGCGACAGCTTTGTCGTGTCGGTGAAGGATCCCTCCGGCGCCGAAGCCACCCAGACCGTCAGCGTCGATATCGCCGCCATCGCAGATGCCCCGGCGATCACGGCTGCAGATATGACTGTATCGGCCTCGGTCAATCTCACAGGCACCGCCGGAAATGACACGCTGATAGGCGGCTCGGGAGACGATGTCATCTCGGGCGGCAACGGCAACGACGTGATCAGAGGCGCCGGCCCTTCCGATTTGACGATCGCACTCGGACTGTCGGCCGCCCTCGTGGATACGGACGGTTCCGAGACCCTCTCGAGCATTCTCATAGAGGGGCTCGGCGCAGGCTCCGTGCTCTCGGCCGGCACCAAGAACGGCGACGGCTCGTGGACCTTGACGGCTGCTCAGCTTGACGGGCTCACGGTCACGACGCCAGACACCACTAACCTGACGCTCAAGATTACCGCATCTTCGACGGAAGCGGCCGGCGGCACGGCGACCACAAGCGTTACGCAGACGATCACCATCGATCGCGGCACGAACGCGGATGTGCTCGATGGCGGAGCAGGTAACGACACCATATTTGGTGGCAGCGGAAACAATATTTTGACGGGGGGCGCCGGCAACGACGTTATGACCGGCGGTGCTGGTAACGACACGTTCATAGCCGGACTTGGGAATGACACTTACGACGGTGGAACCGGCAGCGATACGCTCGACGTTTCGGCGGCGACCACCGGAATGACGGTCGACCTCTTGCTTGGGTTTGCCACGGGATTGGGCACAGACACCGTCTTGAACTTCGAGAACGTGATCGGCTCGGCGTACAATGACAAAATCACCGGCAGCAACTCGGACGGCTACTTCGACGGCGGAAACGGCAGCGACGACATACGCGGCGGCGGTGGCAAGGACACTATCCTCGGCGGCGAAGGAAACGATAGTCTCAGAGGCGGTGGCGGCAACGACACCATCTCTGGCGGCAACGGCAACGACACGGTTCGTGGCGGGGGCGGCGATGACGTATTCACCGCCGATGCCGGCGACGACGCCTATCAGGGCGACAACGGTTTCGATAAACTGGACTACTCGCTCTCTGCGAGCGCCATTACCGCTAACCGCATTACAGGAACGGTGACGGGATGGGGCAACGACACGTTCGACTCGACTGTCGAAGCAATTGTTGGCTCAGCTTTTGACGATACCCTCATCGGAATGTCCAAGAGGAGTGACGTTTTCGATGGTGGTGCCGGAAACGACACGATTATAGGACACACCGGCTCCGACATTCTGACAGGCGGTGAAGGAAGCGACACCTTCATTTGGGACGTAGCCGACTTCACCGGTAGCCGCTCTTCGGTCGGCAAGGACACCATCACGGACTTCGCTGCCGGTGATTTTCTCGACGTGAGCTCGCTCCGGGCCGCCTCTCCGAGCACTCCGGTCAGCGACATCTTCACGGTGACGGACACGGCGGCAGGCACCGAAATCACCGCCGTCGTCGGCTCGAGAACGTATGATGTGGCGCTCTTGAGTGACGTCCACGGCGTAACGCTTGCAAGCCTGATCGCGGATGGCTCCCTCATCGTGTGACGGAATCTTCAAAATTCCGAAACCAATTCTTCATCGCCCGCAGCTAGCGTCGCAGCACAGCGAATTTTCCGCCGGGCCCCACAAGAATAGGCCCCGGCCCAAGGACTTGGTTTGATGTTCAAGATAAGCAGCCTCGCCTTGACCGTGAACGCGATCGGACTTTGTTCACTTCTGATCGTGGGTACTTATGCTGCAAACTCATACCTTGCGGATGAAGGCATGCCGCCCTGCAGCGCCCGATATCCGGCGGCAACCGAACTCTCGCTCCGCAATTCCGAGAACAAGCCGGCCTCTCCGATCGAACTACAGGCCCGCTTCGGCCAAGAAGAACTGGGCATCCTCACAAACGTCGAGATCGTAAGATCCAACGACGCACCTGCTCCCGAACTTCTCCAGGTTAAACTCTTCAGACCTTCATCCGGCTCAAGTGCAAGCGCCAATGGCGGCCTTACCAACACGGCATTCCAATGGCTTCCGTCGGGAATGGCTGAGCAGGAATCGGCCTGCTTGAGTTACCATCTGCTTCTACCGAAGACGTTTCAATTTGCCGAGGGAGGCGTGCTGCCAGGGCTCTATGGCGGCGAACGGCTCGATCCCGTCAATGGCTCGCCGACGAAGCTCGGCCTTGCCTCGCTCATCTCCTGGAGCAAAGAGGGCAAAGCTGGAATCAAGGGGCACACCACTCACGATGAGCCAGGACGCTGGTTTGCCGAAGACGCCAACTTCGCCGTGCCGCGTGGTCGCTGGACCTCCCTCCAGCAGGAGATCGTTCTCAATACGCCCGGCAAGGCCGACGGCATTCTTCGGCTCTGGATCGACGGAGAACTCAGGATCGAGCGATCGAATATCGCTTGGCGCAAGGAGAAAGACCAATTCATCGAAGGCGTCGCCGCCGACTTCGCCTATTTCAGGACCGGCGAAGAAAGTCTCGGTAACAGGACGCAAGCCGTCCGCATTTCACCCTTTTCAATTCGCTGGCGGCAGGCCCTCTGACGACGAGGGCGACGGGCACATTCAAGATTGCTCGGCGGATCTCCAGCCGGCGGCCTGGGCTTCGGCCTCGCTGCAGAACCATCGCTCTCCGCGCGATTCCCGAACCCGGACCCGGTCATATGCCGCCGACCACGGTAGAACATAGGTGCGGTTTTGACCCGACAACTGGCCTTTGATGGGGCATCCATCGGGTGCTAGGCGTTTGGCTGCCTCCCACTTCTGGGCGCGATAGTCCGACGGGCGGAGCGCTTCACCCGACCAGACCCCAAGGCGGGCCGCCTTGGCTTCATTCTCGATTGACCCGTAGCCGGAAAAAATTGCGCGAATTGCAAACACGTGTCCGTTGCGCACGAGCTCTTCGGCAATGTCCTTCTGGCCGGACCTGCACGTAGCAAGCGAGATGCCGGCCTCGATATCACCCGTCATTGTACACGTAACTCGCCCCGAGCGAAGAAGCCGAGCCATGGCATCGCGGGCGGCTGCTCCGCATCGCCACGTCGAGCCGTCGCTTCGCGAGCAGATTTGATCGCGCTCGGGCGACTCGACGCCAGCAAGCTTGATGAGCCTGCCGCCGACCCTCAGGCTGTCACCTGACACCGCTGTCGCCCGGCCCTCAAGGAGGCGCGAATCCCTTTGGTCGATGGAGGCCGTTTCGATATTTTTCGCCCCCTCTCCAGAGGGCCAATTCGACGCGATGCCCCAGGCCGCCAGTGCCAAGACACCAGCCGGCACGAGGACAGGAAGTAAATACCGTCGAAAAGCCTCGCCTAGGGATGCCAACAGACCTCGTGCTGGTCTGCCATCTGGTGAGCCAGATCCGGCCCTCTCGCGGGAGAGCAGCATCACCAGTCCGACGAGGATCAGAGACAAACTCGCGATGCCGCCGGCGATTTTAGCCTGAAGGTCTGCGGCTACAAACGTGATGCG
>CAZSNH010000025.1:0-7852 GCA_964607855.1 uncultured Hyphomicrobium sp.
GAACAATTCGAGGATCCATGTATCTGGCGAGATCTGTACGAGGGGGGTCACCGCGGCATGGCCGAAGTTTGCGTACGCGCTCTCCGCCATCGCTCGGAGCTCGGACTTTGCGAGGGCCCCGCCCGTATAGGGATGAATGACTTCGGTCGCAACCTCGGCAAATGGCTTGCCCGCGAAACCCGCGATGACTTCGGGCGAGAGCATTGGCCACGTCTCCGGCACGTAAAGCCCGCCGTCACGGGCAAGGCCTGCCAGAATAACGTCCTCGAAACCGAGGAGGGGTGCTTGGCCACGAGTAGAGATATACTTCACCGGAGGCTTTTTCCTTGTCGGCACTTGAATTTATGGCTCTTTCCCACCCTAAGGCCGCCGCCCAATGGGAACAAGATTGGCAACACCAATCGGGTTAAATCTCCCAGACTTTTTGCGCGTTGGAGCGGCGCGGATCAGGACCCATTCTCCGCCCGCAGTCTCGGAATTGCATAGACGAGGTAAACGGCAACCAAGGCTCCAGCCAATCCGAACCACGTGAGCGCATACTCCAGATGGCGATTGGACAATTCGACATCGCCAGCTAAGGGCAGCGGGAATCCGCCCTCAGGGGGCGCATCAACCAATTCGAGATAGAAAGTGGAGGAACCGAGAATCCCACCCCGAGAGCCCTCATCGGCTGCCACGCCTCCGAGTTCCAAAGGGTCGCGAACAAAATAAATGTTCTTGCCCGCATCGTTGGGGGCATCGACCCAGCCTCGCCGTTCCCTCGTCCGGATATGCGCTACGATCTCGACTTCTCCAGCCACCTGACCCTCAGCGCGCCGTTCCGGTAATTTCAGCGCCTCTGGAACGAAGCCCCGGTTGACCAGTATTGACTGATGGTCGCCACCATTTGCCGTTCCAACGGCAGACGGCGCGGGTGAGAAGGGCGTAAAGACCCAATAGCCGGGCATCGGACCCGCACTCGTTTTCTGAACGCCCGCAAAAATGTGCTTCTCGCGTGCATGATCGAACACGCCGCGAAGCTTCACGCGACGGTAATCGCAAGACTCGAGAACGCCCACCTCATCGGACGGCCGGCATAGGAGATTGCGCATCTCGTCATACGGAACGGGGGTGTCGCTGGCACGCTCCGCAAGGGCGTCGAGAATGTTTTCCTTCCATTCCCTGCGCGCCATCTGCCACGACCCGAGCAGCAGCAGGATAGGCAACGCCACCATGGTCATGACCGTGGGAACGAGGAGGCGCTTTTCTTTCAGTGGCCGTAACATGCCGGGCCATCAATCCTTCGAGAGGCGGCCTTCTTCGGCTTTGTTCTTGTATTGAAGCGCGATCAGCAGTGACTTGAGAAAACGCAGAAGAAGGAGTGCGAAGAGCGGCGTCAAGAGCCCCCACAGAATTACATGAACCCACGCCGGCGGCCCAAACGTGAACTCGACGTAAAGCGCCATGCCGAGGACAAGAAACCCCAGAATGAAGATGGCAAAGATGGCTGGACCATCGCCGGTATCAATGAACTTATAGTCGAGCCTGCAGCTCTCGCACGCTTCGCGCAGCTCGAGGCCATTCTTGAAGAGGCGTCCCTTACCACATCGCGGGCAACGGCCCAGTGTGCCGGCCAAAAGGAGTGATACTGAGACGTCGTTGCTTGGCATGGCGAAAGACTTCCTTCCCAGCGTCCCAAGGCAAAGGGCCAGATCGCATCAGGATCTGGCCCTTCCTCAACGCGAAGCCGCAAAAGCGCTTCTAGTGTGCCATGCCCGCATGGGCGCCGGCACCCCAAACGTAGATGGATGCAAACAGAAAGAGCCAGACCACGTCGACGAAGTGCCAATACCACGCGGCAGCTTCGAAGCCGAAATGCTGCTTAGGCGAAAAGTGTCCCTTCATCGCGCGCAGGAGACACACGAGAAGGAAGATGGTTCCGATGATGACATGTGCGCCATGGAATCCCGTCGCCATAAAGAATGTCGACCCATAAATGTGGCCGGCATAGCTGAAGCCCGCATGATGATATTCGTAGGCCTGCAACGCGGTGAAAATGGCGCCCAAAATGACCGTCGCGGCAAGCCACATGACGAGACCGCTGCGGTTGTTCTTGAGAAGCGCGTGGTGCGCAGCCGTCACCGTGCACCCCGAGCTCAACAGGATCAACGTGTTGATGAGCGGAATTGACCACGGATCGAATGTGCCCTTGAAGTAGCCGGCACCTACCGGTCCTGTGCCTTCGGCCGGAACCGGGGGCCACTGCCCGCCCAGCACCTCGTTACGCTGGGTCATGCCAATGCCTTCCTTGACGTTATCAATTGTGATGACGTCGTTCGGAAACAGCGAAACGTCAAAATAGGCCCAGAACCAGGCGAGGAAGAACATTACTTCCGAGGCGATGAACAGGATCATGCCGTAGCGAAGATGTAGCTGCACGACAGGCGTGTGGTCGCCCTTGTGGGCCTCGGCGATGACATCGCGCCACCACATGAAGGCTGTTGCGCCAACGCCCGCGAAGCCGAGTGCGAACATCCAGGGTCCCTTGAGACCGAAGAGGCCGGCCGCGCCCTCGCCCAACGAACGCATCCAAACGATCAAGCCAACAGCCATGATCAGGGCTGACAGCGAAGCCGTAATTGGCCATGGGCTGGGATCTACAAGATGATAATCGTGGTGTTTAGCGTGTCCTTGAGCCATAGGTCTCTCCGTCGTCCCCGTCCTCAATTGTTCTCTGCCCGGCGAAGCCGGCCGTACTTTCATTGTGTCAGCTTCCCTTGCCCATCACTTCCGGCACCGGCGCAGCCCCGACGGCAGCATCCGTCACCGGGTAGAATGTGTAGGAGAGCGTGATTTCCTTGACGTGAGCCGCATCACGGTCTTCGGCGATCTTGGGATCGACAAAGAAAGAGACGGGCATCTCGATGCTTTCGCCTGCGGCAAGGGTTTGCTCCTTGAAGCAGAAGCACTCGATCTTGTTGAAATAGATGCCGGCGACGTCGGGGGATACGTTGAAGACCGCACTCCCCCTGACCGGCTTATCGGAGGTGTTCGTCGCCCGATAGAATGCCAGCGCGCTCTCGCCGAGCTTGACATCCCTCGTGCGGGCTACGGGCTCAAACGTCCAGGGCAGATCCTTTGACACGTTGGAGTCGAACCGCACCGTCATAATCTTGTCGAGCACGATGCCGGGCGCGCGCTCCGCACGCTGCGTCGTGCCCCCCGTGCCGGTCACCTGGCAATAAAGCTTGTAGAGTGGAACGGCAGCAGCCGTGAGGGCTGCCATCGCTGCAACGCCGCCGATGCAATATGCCGCCACGCGGTGATTTGGATTGCTCAGCATGTGCCCGCCTCTTTGCAGGCTTCGGCGTCCGCAGCAGGTGGAGCGGCCGGATCGGCTGCCTGTTGAGCCGGCGGCCGGAATTCGCTGGGGCGGATAGCGTTGGGGCCCAGGCGCACGATTGTCGCGACATAGAACAGGATCGCCATGAAGCCGAGCGACAGCGCAATGGCGAGCGAGCGGGCGCGCTGTTGCTTCGCGCGCGCTTCCTGTTCTCTTGATCCTTCGCCAGCCATCACGTGTTCCAAGTTTCTACCGTGCCCTCATGCGAAGATCCGCTCGAACGACTTCTCGCCGAGGATCACTGCAAACAAAATGAAGAGATAGAGGATGGAGAAGAGGAAGAGGCGCTTCGCAGCTGCGTCCGCTTCCCGCCCCTCATCAATTCGCCAGACCTGCCAGGCGAGGGCGAGGAAGATGACGCCCAAGACCGCAGAGGTCGCAAGGTAGACAATTCCGCCGAGACCGATAAAAGCGGGAATGACCGCCGTCACGACGAGTAGAAGAGAATAGATCAAGATCTGCCTGCGCGTCTCGCGGTGCCCGGCCACAACCGGCAGCATGGGCACGCCCGCCCGTTCGTAGTCCCGCGCGCGATAGAGAGAAAGGGCCCAGAAGTGGGGCGGCGTCCACGTGAAGACCAAGAGGAACATCACGATGCTCTCGATCGACACGCTGCCTGTGACGGCAGCCCATCCGATCATCGGCGGCAAGGCGCCCGCCGCTCCGCCGATCACGATGTTATGAGGCGTCGAGCGCTTGAGCCACATCGTGTAGATGAAGACGTAGAAGGCGATCGTAAGCGCCAGCAGTACTCCGGCCGCCCAATTGACGAGTACGCCGAGCGTCAAAACGGAGACCACGGAAAGGACGGTGCCGAAGCTTAAAGCCTCCTCGGCTGTTACGTGCCCGCGCGGAATGGGGCGTGCCGCCGTCCGCGCCATCATCGCATCGATATCGGCGTCGTACCACATATTGAGCGCACCCGAGGCGCCAGCACCGACCGCTATCGAAAGTATGGCAACAAGACCGAGGAAGGGGTGCAATTCTCCCGGCGCGGCGATCATTCCTGTCAATGCCGTGAAGACGACGAGCGACATCACGCGAGGCTTCATGAGCGCCAGAAAATCCGAGACCGTCGGCTCAAACGCCGCGCTCGTCAAACCAACGTTGCTCTCGACACCCGAAGCGGACATTTCGCTTCAACCTCCGGACAGGCCTTCTTTCTTTGTCAGGACGGAGGGCGAAACATTTACTTCGCCCTCCGCTTTCGTCAGCGACGTGACGGTGTCTTAGTGATGATCGGTTGCCGCGATGCGCGGCAGCTTCTCATAGGAGTGGAATGGCGGAGGTGACGTAAGCGTCCACTCGAGAGTGGTCGCACCAACGCCCCACGGATTGTTTGCCGCCTTCTCCTTGCGGGCAAAAGCAACCACGACGCCGATAAAGAAGCAGATTGTGCCGAGCGCCGTAATGTACGAGCCGATCGACGACACTTCGTTCCAGTATGCGTAGGCATCCGGATAGTCCACGTATCGGCGCGGCATGCCGGCGAGACCGAGGAAGTGCTGCGGGAAGAACAGCACGTTGACGCCGATGAAGCTCAGCCAGAAGTGCAGCTTGCCCCAGAAATCCGGGAGCAGATAGCCACTCATTTTAGGGAACCAGTAGTAGAAGCCGGCAAAGATAGTGAAGAGCGCGCCGATCGACATCGTGTAGTGGAAGTGGGCCACAACATAATAAGTGTCGTGCAGAGCGCGATCGATACCGGCATTGGCGAGCACCACGCCGGTGACGCCGCCAACGGTGAACAGGAAGATGAAGCCCAGCGCCCAGATCATCGGGAGCTCGAAGCGGATCGAGCCGCCCCACATCGTGGCGATCCAGGAGAAGATCTTCACGCCTGTCGGTACCGCGATCACCATGGTGGCGAACACGAAGTAGGCCTGGGTGTTCACCTTCAAGCCAGCTGCATACATATGGTGCGCCCACACGATAAAGCCGACGAGACCGATGGCGACCATGGCGTAGGCCATGCCAAGATAGCCGAACACCGGCTTTCTCGAGAACGTGGAGACAATCTGGCTGATGATGCCGAAGCCTGGCACGATCAGAATGTACACCTCGGGATGGCCGAAGAACCAGAAGAGGTGCTGATAGAGCAACGGATCGCCGCCGCCCTTGGGATCGAAGATGGTTGTGCCGAAGTTACGATCCGTCAGCAACATCGTGATGGCGCCAGCGAGAACCGGCAGCGAGAGCAGCAGCAGGAACGCCGTCACCAGGATCGCCCACACGAAAAGCGGCATCTTGTGCATCGTCATGCCGGGTGCGCGCATATTGAAGATCGTGGTGATGAAGTTGATCGCGCCGAGGATCGAGGATGCACCAGCGACGTGAAGCGCGAGAATCGCGAAGTCCATGGCCGGACCCGGATGGCCGGTGAGCGAGGAGAGCGGCGCGTATACCGTCCAGCCAGCGCCGACGCCGTTCATGCCCGGAGGGCCTTCGACGAACATCGAGATCAGAAGAAGCGTGAGGGCGACCGGCAGGAGCCAGAACGAGATGTTGTTCATGCGCGGGAAGGCCATGTCGGGAGCGCCGATCATGAGCGGCATGAACCAGTTGCCGAACCCGCCCATGGTCGAGGGCATGACCATGAAGAACACCATGATGAGGCCATGGCCGGTCACGAACACGTTGTACATGTGGGGGTTGGCGAAGTACTGCATCCCCGGTTCTTGCAGCTCGAGGCGCATGGCGACGGAAAGGGCGCCGCCGATGATGCCTGCGACCATCGCAAACACGAGGTACATCGTGCCGATGTCTTTGTGGTTGGTGGAGAAGAGCCAGCGCTTGATGCCGTAAGGCGCGTGGTCGTGGCTTTCGCCTGCGTGTGCCGTGCTACCCATGGTTCGTGAGCCTTCGTTGGATTGGGTGTTTCATCTTCCCTGCTTCTTGCCGGAGATACTGGCCTCCGGCCATCAGCACGCGATTTATTGTTGCGATTGCGCTGCGACCTGCTTCACGCCCGCTTCGTCGAGCGCGATCTGGTCGAGAATTTGCTTCGCCTTCTTTTTATCCTTCGCCTTCATTGCTTCGGCCCACTCGTTGAAAGTGGCTTCCTTAACGACGCGAACGGCGATGGGCATGAAAGCGTGGTTGAGACCGCAGAGTTCCGAGCACTGTCCGTAGAACATGCCTTCCTTCTCAGCTTTGAACCAAGTCGAAGTGATGCGTCCCGGTACGGCATCGATCTTTGAACCGAAGGGCTGGACAGTCCAGTTGTGGATGACGTCGTTCGACGTGACGAGCACGTGTACCACTTTGCCGACCGGCACGACCACAGGATTGTCGACGGCGAGGAGACGCGGAGCCTCGATGCCCTTGGCCTTGATCGCCGCAACGTCCTCATCCGAGAGCATGTTGCTGTCGAATTCGAAGCCGCCGTGATCAGGGTATGAGTGCGACCAGTACCAAGCATTCCCCGTGGCCTTAATCGTCAGATCGGGCTTCGGATAGGAGTACTGGAGGTGCAGGAGCTTGAAGGAGGGGATCGCGATTGCGACCAGTATGAGGATCGGGATCACCGTCCAGGCAACTTCGAGCAGCGTGTTGTGCGTCGTCGTCGAAGGAGTGGGGTTTTTCTTCTCGCTGAAACGCCACATGACATAGATCATGAGAGCGAGCACAAAAAGTGCGATGAGGAAAATGATGGGATTGATGAAATCGTGGAACGCTACGATCTCTCTCATCACTGGCGTTGCGGGTGCGGGTAGATTGAGCTGCCCTGGCACCGCATGACCTTCAACCGCAAGAGCCGGCGCGGCTCCGCTTATCGCGCCCGCTGTTCCGGCAAGGGCGGCAATGGGTATCCACCATTTAAGTGCGTTCAACATGCATCCGCTCCCCAGTTCTCCCCGGCGTGCCGCCGCAGGTTCTTGAAATCTTCTTGACTGGGAGGTCTGTTTGGAGACGCCGCGGAGCATCATTCGCATGTGAACGGACCGCACCCAATGCGCAGTTCGCTCCCCGTTAAGTTCCCGTCCGCGTCGTGTCAGACTTCCCCTGCCTGACACAGAGCACAATCGAGAAACTCATCACAAGTCAAGTTTTCTGCGTCAAAACTTCGCGTTGATAACCCGAAGTCAAATAAATCCGGGCATTGCGCATGGGGGCAGGCTCGAGCAAGTCGGTCCTACTTCGGCCGTGATCGTCGCCGAGACGATGCACAAATCCGTTCCAAGCTTCCATCGGAACGGCACCCGGCCTAAACCCGATGTCGACACTAGGAGTTACCGTGACGGTCGCCATGAACTTGCTCAGATCTCGGGGAGTCTCGATGGTTGGGACCCTGCTCTTTGCACTGATGTTTCTCGCCTACGAGCGAGGTGAGGCTTTCGCGGGAGCGGCCAATGCCCCTGTTCCTCCGCAAGAGCAGCCGGGCGACGGCACGGTCAAGGCGCAGCATGGTGATTGGCAGGTTGTCTGTAAGGCACCCCCGCCGGGAGCCAAGAATGAAGTTTGCGCGCT
>CAZSNH010000025.1:7862-13713 GCA_964607855.1 uncultured Hyphomicrobium sp.
TGACCGCCGAAGACCGGAACAACGTGGGCCTCACCGTCTATTTTCAGAAGTTCTCCGACGGCACCCGCGTCCTGCGCGTCTTTGCTCCACTCGGAATTCTGCTGCCGCGCGGCATCGGCCTCAAGATCGACGACAAAGACGTCGGCAATGCGCCGTTCCTGCGCTGCCACTCGTTTGCCTGTTACGCGCAGGTCGTTGTCGAGGACAAACTCGTCGAACAGCTGACGACCGGAAAAAACGCTGTGTTTATTGTCTTTCAGACGGAAGAAGCAGGAATTGGCATCCCGATATCGCTCGCCGGATTCGCCGACGCGCTGGCGACCCTCAAATAAACATGAGCTGATCGTCTGTGGCAGGGCCTAATTAAGGGCCTTTGCTCTCAAGCGGCCTGACGGCCCCGGCGATCCGCACCGTTGGCCTTGGGATCCTCAAATGTGATGTAATCGCGCTCACGCCGTGCGGAGCCCGTGCTCTGCGCAAAACCGACCGGCGTCATCGCCTGCATCCAGGCGTCCATCCTGCGGCGCGAGCTTTCGGAATACTGGTGAAGCGCAACCTGCCAGAACCGAGTCTGCTCCTTCAAGAGATCTTGCGGCGTCCGGCAGCGGCTGAGGCGCGAAGGAATTTCCAGGTACGCCTGCGTCCGGCGGCTCATGAGACCTGCGGCTTCGAGCTGCCAGCGGGCGATTCCTTTTAGCGGCCCCATTGTTTGCGCCATGCCGTCGAGATTTTTGAAATAGAACTGGAGAGGGGCAAGCATCAGCGTATCAGTGCCAAAGTCGAAACCCGTTTGAATCGCCATAACCCAATACTCCCTGCTGATCCGTGAGGCTCGATGCGAATGCCGGACATTGATTTTGGTGCGGTGGCGGCGCTTCGTGAATTTGCCTCGCACTCATTGAAATTTCTAAAGTGGAAGCATCCATATCGCAATGCCGCGAAATGTCCTGATCAACTGGTATTTTGCGTAGCCGTGCGCAGTCGGCGGCTGCATGTGAGAACATAAGCATCCGCACACGTGTAAGGTATCAACTGATCGGTCTTTATCGGTTTCTATCTTAACTTGCATTTCATAATACTATATATCTTTTGGTTGTAATTTGCAGCCTATCTCGCGGACCGTATTGACAGATTAACCACGATGACTTCAATTGGCCGCTGTTCAATTTCTGCTCCCACGTCCTTTTACTCAGGAATACTGGGCAGGGCACATGTTGTCTCGCGTGACATGGCCTCGACATGTCCTACTGGCCCTCGCGTGCCAGGGCTTTGCATTGACCACGCTTTATCAGAGTACCTCGCTGGCTGACGAAAAGGTGAGCGTTCCGCGCTGGCGCGAAGTGTGGGCGGGTGGTGACGCTACCGCACATGGTTGGCTCATCTATTCGGGAATGACAGTTGCACCGACGAGCGCCATTCACGACCAGGGCTTGAGGTTCCGCCTGGCGTCGGGTTACGGCGGTTACGATTACTCGGGTTTTCGCCGCCTGCGCGGCAAGACTGCAGAGATGAAGGCCTTTGAAGCGCGCACGGGCTTCGCCGAAATCCTGCTTGGGTATCTTTGGCGGTTGGACCCTCTTATTGTGAAAGTCTTTGGCGGCGCCTCTGCGATCGATCACCAGATCACGCCCTACGATAATGAAAATCTTGCCTACGGTCTCGATTGGGGCGCCAAGGGTGTGATCGAACTCTGGCTCAACATGGGAGAAAGTATGTGGGGTTCCGCAGACCTTACCTGGTCAGGCGCCCACGACACGCGCTCAGCACGAGCCCGCCTTGGCTACCGTCTCCGGCCCAATCTTTCGATAGGCGTCGAAGGCCGGTTCAATATTGACGAACAGGGCGACTGCGACATCGGCTGGGATGAGGCGGAGGGCTGCAAACTACAGTACCGGCCTGAGAATGAAGAAACGACGATCATCGACTACAGCCGCGCTGGAGCCTTCGTGCGCTATGAGTGGCAGGGGGGAGAAATATCCGCCTCAACGGGCATTGCTGCCGGCATATTGGGACGCGATACAGAAGATGACGCGAACCCTTATTTTACTGTCAACTGGATCAGCCAATTCTAGCCTCGCACCGTGGGCATAACAGGAATACCGTGACGCGTTCGAAGCCACGAAAAGCAATCCCACCAAAACGACCGCGTCGATGCAGGTGATATCGGCTCGGGACATACGGTGACGGCGATCTACGAAATCACGCCCGTGAACTCCGAGGAAAGAGTTGTCGATGCTCTACGCTATGTCAGGCCCGAAGCGGCCAGTTCGCAATTGGCGGCAACGGATGGCCTGGCCAACTGGCCAAGGAGATCGGGAGATCGGTTACTTCAAGATGCGCTATAAGCTTCAAAAGGAAGATGCATCCAAACTCATCGAGCTCCCGATTGTCGAAGCGCCCGGAAGCGCGCTCGCCGAGATGGCATTCGAAGAAACCCGGTTCTCAGTCGCTGTCGCGGCTTTCGGTGAGCTCCTCAGAGGGTCGCCCTACCTCAAGGGATACGGTTTTGACGACGTCATAGCGCTCGCCCAGTCCGCACGCGGCCCCGACCCATACGGCTATCGTGCCGAATTCTTAAACCTCGTACGCCTTGCCAAATCTGCCCGTCCGTCAGTGCCACAGAGCGGGAGGAACGCCGCACCAGAATTCTGGGCAGGTCACTCATGCGCTGCGGCACTTTTTCCAGATATTTCAACAGCCTCTGCGTTTCGGAAGTGACATTTAGCAAACTGGTTGCCGTGTCACCTCTTGGAGTGTGAAGCAGTTCAGGTTGCGTTCATCCCTTGGAGATTAGAAAATACGTCTCTACGAGCGCCATGAGGCCCTCGTAGGAAGGTCAACCCGCAGAGCAATTGCTTCGAGGGGGAATAGACGTGGCACTGAGAGCTCAGACCGTAATCGTCGTTTCGGCGCTTTGTGCGGCCGTGGCCATCGTGCTTTTCAATGTATCCGGCGCGGGCGTTGCGTCCGCTAACCAATGTGCCGCTCAGTGCTTCGCCGCTGAAAAGGCCTGCATGCGCGCCACGAAGGGCAGCCCGGAATGCAGCGCGCAGCTCACGAGCTGTTTGCAGTCTTGCCGCGGTGCGCGCTAGAGGGCTGTTTCCTGCGCTTTCACGATAATGACCGCAAGTCGCCGCGGTCCATGGGCACCGAGAACAATCTTGCCGCCAATATCGCCGGTGCGTGAGGGGGCCGTGATGAAGTTCACGCTTCTTGGCAATTCTCCGCGCCCGTAGTGCGCGCGCAGGATATCGAGAGCATCCTCGAATGGGCCGACGATCGTTTTCTCGAACACGACCACGAGATGTGTATCTGGCAGAAAGGCGAGCGTCGCCGGGTTGTCGGCACTTGAAGCCAGCATAAGCGTTCCCGTTTCGGCAACGCCCCCCATCGCGGCCGACATGGCAATCGTGTCGCCGGCTCGGGCTGGGCCGGAGACGGCCTCAAAGCCCTTCGTGCGATCCCAATGTAGGTCCTGAAATGCCGGCTCATTGCCAATACGGACGGGGCCAGTGATGCCATTGGCGTCGAGGAATCGGCTCACGATCAGCGGAATGTCCTCACGCCGCTCCGCTTCAAGAACGTCAGCTGCATGCTGACGGAGGTTCTCCTTGAAGAGTGCGACGAGTTCCGCCTGAGACTGCTTTACGCGAGAGGGGATGATGTGGCGTGGCGGATTTCGAAGTCTTTGCGCCGTGGCGGCTGCGCGCTGAGCATCGACGTTTCCTTTATGGCCCAGCGCAGCGCGAATTTTCTCGAACACAATCTCGCGGCTCATCTGGGCACCCCGCGTCGTGTTTCCGTCCATAGCTGCTGGAAAGTTCGACCTTGCGGCGCAGGGAAGGCACGGTACGTCGTCCACCCCCTGCCAAAGGGCAAGATTCGGAGGGCCCCGCGCTTACGGCCGCATGCCCCAAGGATGGCCGAAAGGAAGCGGGTAGTCATATGATAGATCCGCGGCCGCTTGGCGAGCCATGCCCACGTCCTAAGCCCGATACGTTGTGACAAAGGTAGAGCTCCGGCCTTAAAATCGCGTTCGCGCCATATGCGCATCAAGTCGGGGAGTGGGATCTTGACCGGGCAGACTTCTGCGCAGGCCCCGCAAAAGCTCGAAGCGTTGGGCAAATGGCGTGCGGCTTTGGCGCCAGCGAGGTGCGGCGTCAATACCGCTCCGATGGGACCGGGATAAACCGATCCATAGGCGTGCCCGCCGATCGCGCCGTAAACGGGGCAATGATTCATGCAGGCCCCGCAACGAATGCATCTCAAGACGTCGCGGAGCTCTGATCCCAGAAGTTCGGAACGCCCATTGTCAAGGATGACGTAATGGCAGACGTCCGGGCCATCGGGATCGCCCTTGCGCTTGGAGCCAGTGATGAGCGTTGTGTAGGCCGTCATTTCCTGGCCGGTGGCGGAACGAGCGAGCAAGCGCAGCATCGCGAACGCATCCTCGAGAGTGGGCACCAGCTTCTCGATGGAAGCGATGACGATGTGCACGGGGGGCAGCGTATGAGTGAGATCGGCGTTGCCCTCGTTCGTCACCACGACCGCGCTGCCTGTCTCGGCAATGAGGAAATTTGCACCCGTTATACCGACATCGGCGTTCAAGAACTTCTCGCGAAGTACGGCGCGCGCCTCGGCGACCATCTTTGCCGGCTCGTCGAGAACTCGATCGGCGGGCAAATGTTTGTGATGCCGCCTGAAATCCTCTGCGACCTGCTCTTCCGTTAAATGAATGGCCGGGGCAATGATATGGCTCGGAGCCTCGTCGCGGATCTGGACCAGGTACTCCCCGAGGTCCGTCTCGACCACTTCCAGTCCCTTCTCTTCCAGGTGCTGATTGAGGCCGATTTCCTCCGCGACCATCGATTTCGACTTGATCACGGACTTGGCGAGGGAAACTCGGCAAATGCCACTGATGATTTCTCTCGCCTCGGCCGCGGTCGGTGCGAAATGGACGATGCCGCCCGCTGCAGTGGCCCTGCGTGTGAAGGCGTCGAGGTAAAAGTCGAGATTTTCGAGTGTGTGGTTCTTGATATCGCGGCCAACGGTGCGAAGCGCCTCGAATTCGGGCAGGTTGCGGCGCGCTTCGCGCCGCCTTGCCACGAGCCCGCCAGGAAGGCCGTCGAGTGCTGTGCGTAGCTGTTTGTCGCTGAGAGCCTCACGCGCTTTCTCGACGAAGGCCGACGGATCGAGCTTCATGAGCGGCCCTTCCCTTGGGCGATCGGGGGGTCGGCGAGTTCACCAGCGAGCACTTCGGCTACATGACGGCACTCGACGGAAGAGCCTTGGCGGCGCAGCTTGCCCGCAATATTCATGAGGCACCCGAGATCACCGGACAAAAGTACGTTGGCTGCTCGCTCCGAGTTTCTAGCCTTCTTCTCGACCATGGCATTCGAGATGTCGGGGTACTTGACGGAAAAGAGTCCGCCAAAGCCACAACAGGTTGTGACGTCCGCCATTTCCACGATCTCAACGCCCGCCATGCTTGAGAGAAGCTTTCGCGGATCTGCTGAAACACCTAGCTCGCGCAAACCTGAGCAGGCATCGTGATAAGTTATGCGGCCCTGGAACGTGCCGGGCACAGCTTTCATGCCGCGAACGTTGACGAGGAAGTCCAAAAGCTCGTGAACACGGCTCGCGAATGCGTTAGCCAGCGCAGCGTGTTCCGGGTCGTCTTCGAAAAGGCGCGGGTAGTGTATCTTGAGCATCCCGGCGCAAGAACCCGACGGCGCCACCACGTAATCGAGCCCTTCGAAGGCGCGAATAGTTGCCAGAGCCAGGTCCTTGGCATCTTTCTTGGCTCCCGAATTGTAGGCCGGCTGCCCGCAGCAGGTTTGAGCGGGCGGAA